>CAYONK010000318.1:0-6004 GCA_964405285.1 uncultured Ardenticatenaceae bacterium | reverse complement strand
GCTCCATTGAGGATTTATGGGCCTTCAACGACGAGCGGGTGGCGCGCGCCATCTTCGCCGCCCGCCACCCAATCATCAGCGGCGTCGGCCAGGAGACCGACTTCACCATCGCCGATTTCGTCGCCGACCTGCGCGCCCCCACCCCCTCGGCGGCGGCCGAACTGGCGACGCCCGACGTGGCGGAAATCCGCGCCCTGCTCTACGCTTATGAGACGGCCTTGCAGGCGGAAACCGCCGCCCTGATTGAGCAGAAGCGGTGGCAGGTACAGGCATTGGCCCGCGCCCTGACCCATCTCAGCCCGCAGGCGCGGCTGAACAATGACCGGCAGCGGCTGGATACGCAAACGGCCCGGTTGGAGCGGGCGATGGTCAACCGGCTGGAACGGGCGCGCGGGCGGCTGCGGTTGGCGGAGGTGGGCTTAACGGCCGTTAGCCCCCTGGCCACCCTCGCTCGTGGTTACGCCATTGTCTGGGGGGCGGATGGGCAGATTGTGCGCCATACGGCTGAGGTTGCCGCTGGCGACAAGTTGAGCGTGCAGGTGAGCGACGGCCGTTTTGCCGTCGAGGTAAAAAGCGAGTGATAGTCCAGGAGATTGGAGATTGGAGATTGGTCCAATCTCCAATCTCTAATCTCTAATTTCCGTGAGGTAAAGATGGGAAGTTTGGTAGATGGAAGGAAACGGTCGTTTACCGGCCAACTCGTCGCCTGGGGCGCATTCGCGCTGCTGTTGGGGGCGATGGGGGTGGTTTTATTCCGCGCCCCGTTGGAGCAGACGTTGGGCAGCGGCATTCGGGTGGTCTACCTCCACGTCGCCCTGATTTGGGCGAGTTTGTTGGGGCTGTTGTTGAATGGCGTGTTGGGGCTGGCGGTGGCGGTGACGGAACGGCCGTTGTTGGAACGGTGGCGGCAGCTTTTCGGCTGGCTGTTTCTCGGCCTGTTTGTGCTGGGCGTCCTGGTTAGCCTGTGGGCGCAGCAGGTGAATTGGGGCGGCATTTTGTGGCGTGAACCGCGTAATGTGAGTGTGTTTAACGTAACGGCCGTTGCCCTCATCACCCAAATCCTGGCCGACTGGTCCCCCCGCCTGCGCTGGCGCGGCCTGCTCTCCGGCACCCTGGCCGCCTTCATCCTCTGGGAAATCCCCCGCGCCGAACTCGTCATGCACCCCGGCGACCCCATCGGCAGTTCCACCTCCTCCGGCATCCAATTCACCTTCTACAGCCTGGCCATCCTCTGCTTCCTCGCCGTTCTTTGCCTGGCCTGGATCGTCTACAGGAGAAAGAGAGATTAGAGATTGGAGATTGCGACAATCTCCAATCTCTAATCTCTAATCTCCAATCTCCTCAATCTACTCCATCTCAAAGACATTTTACGGGAGACGCACCATGACCCAAGAGATCGAAACCCTATCCTTTGAAGACGCGCAAAAAGAGCTGGAGGCCATTGTCGGCCGGCTTGAAGCGGGCGAATTAACACTCAACGAATCCCTGGCCCTCTTCGAGCGCGGGCAAAAATTAGCCGCCCACTGCAACAAACAGCTCGAACAAGCCACCCTCCGCATCGAACAACTCACCGGAGACGGCGAAATCATCGAATTGCCTTCACCCTGATCATTGCTATACTTTCCCTTCAGCATATCACAAAAACTAACCGGCTACCGGCCACCAGCAACCAGCCACTAGCAACCAGCCACCGGCCACCAGCCACCAACAGAGGTTCATCTTGTTCAAAAGCATTCGTGAATCATTAAGCCGTACCCGCCAATCCGTCTTCGGCCAGATTGTCAACGTGCTGGGTATGGGCGAAATCACCGAAGAGACCTGGGAAGACCTGGAAGCGCTGCTCATCCAGGCCGATGTGGGCGTGCCCACGACCATCGCGCTGGTCAGCGCCATGCGCGAACGGGTGGAGGCGCAGGGCCTCTATCGCGCCGATCAACTGCTGGACGCCATGAAGCAAGAGATGCTCAGCCTCCTGGTTGAACCGCCTACCTTCCAGCTAAACGAGCCGCGCCAATTGACTGTCGTCATGGTGGTGGGCGTCAATGGCTCCGGTAAAACGACCACCATCGGCAAGCTGGCGCTGCATTACAAAAACCAGGGCAAAAGCGTCATGTTGGCGGCCGGGGACACCTTCCGCGCCGCCGCCATTGACCAGTTGAAAATCTGGGGCGAGCGGGCCGACGTGCCGGTGATCGCCGGGCAGCCGGGCGGCGACCCGGCCGCCACCGCCTACGACGCCATCCGGGCGGCGCGGGCGCGGAACTACAATTTGCTCTTTATTGATACGGCCGGCCGTCTCCACACTAAATTCAACCTGATGAAAGAGCTAGAAAAGGTCTACGGCGTCTGCCGCAAGAGCGTCCATCAGGCGCCCCATGAGGTGCTGCTGGTGCTGGACGCGCCCACCGGCCAAAACGCCCTCATCCAGGCGCAAAAATTTAAGGAATCGGTCAACGTCAGCGGCGTCGTCCTGACCAAATTGGACAGCACGGCCAAAGGCGGCATGGTCTTCGCCATCTACCGCGAATTGGGCCTGCCGGTGCGTTTCATCGGGACCGGCGAGAGCATGGTAGACCTGGCCCCCTTCGACCGGGACCAATTTGTCAACGGCCTCTTCAGCGCCAACGGCGCATAAACAGCAGACCCTAAGGGTTTTGAAGCGCAAAGGAACAACGCGACAATGGAAACTATCATCAATCAGCTAGAAGATTTACAGGAACGAGTCGGCCATTTACGGAGGCGTCTTTGACGTAGCCGCCAAGATTGACAAGGCGACGCAGCTAGAGCTAATCGCTGGCGAGGCCAACTTTTGGGAGGATTCCGACCGGGCGCAGCAGGTGATGCGCGAGTTGACCCGCCTGCGCGATGAAGTGACCATCTGGGAAGATCTGAGCAAACGGCTGGCCGACAATCTGGAACTGGCCCAATTGGGCGACGAGGAGTTGCAGCCGGAGATTGAGCAGGAGACTGAGATTCTCGCCCAACGGGTCGCCGACCGGGAGTTTAAGGCGCTGTTCTCCGGCGAGTATGACAAAGAAAACGCTTTCCTGGCGATCCACGCCGGGGCGGGCGGCACGGAAGCGCAGGATTGGGCGCAGATGTTGCAGCGGATGTTTATCCGCTGGGCCGAATCGCATAAGTTTGTGGTGACGATTCAGGATGAGAGCAGCGGCGATGAGGCGGGCATCAAAAGCTGCCTGATGTATATTGAGGGCGATTACGCCTACGGCCGTTTACAATCTGAGCGTGGTGTCCATCGGCTGGTGCGCATCTCCCCCTACGACTCTTCCAGCCGCCGCCACACCTCCTTCGCCAAAGTGGAGGCGTGGCCGGACGTGGCCGAAGATATCGAGATTGCCATAGACGAGAAGGATTTGCGGATAGACCGTTTCCGGGCCAGCGGCGCGGGGGGGCAGCATGTGCAGAAGAACGAAACGGCCGTTCGCATCACCCACCTCCCCACCGGCATCGTCGTCTCCTGCCAGAACCAACGCTCCCTCACGCAAAACATGGAAGTCGCCATGAAGGCGCTCAAATCGCAGCTCTTCGACCGGGAGCGGCGCAAGCAAGAGGATGAGATGGCCGAGCTAAAGGGCGAAGATGTAGACGCCGGTTGGGGTAGTCAGATCCGCTCCTATGTCCTCCACCCTTACAAGATGGTGAAGGACCATCGAACCAACCACGAAACAGGCAATACGCAGGCGGTGCTAGACGGCCGTTTAGACGATTTCATGGAAGCCTATCTGAAGTTTATTTTGGGGGACGAAGCGTCGGGGTAATTTTCACCACAGAGGCGCGGAGGTTACGGCGATTAGACATTTATCTGCGGATTAATAGTTTGACATAAGGTTAATCCCGATACTGTCTATTAAACTATCAATCCTCTGTTTGGGGGTTGAGAACGGCCGTTACCTCCGGCATATCCTCTCCCCAGGCCGACCCATACGCAGACAGGCGGGCCACAAAAAGCGAGGACTTTTCAGCATAAAGCCGCTGTCCTAACGTCCGGGCCGCTTGCTCCAGGCGGTGGCGGCGCCGCGCCAGCAGCGTCAACAGCGCATCGCTGTCCGAGTGTGCGCCCAGGGCATCCTTCTCCGTCCGCAGCGCCCTGGCCAATTGGTCGAGGTCGTGGGCGTCGCCCAAAAAGTCGGAGAGATGGTGGAAATCTTGGATGAGGACGCCGAGCATGGAAGGCCAGATGGGCTGCACTGCCTCCAGATGATGCCAGAGATATTTCACCTGTTTGCGCCATTCGTGAAAGTCATGGGGCTGGTCGCTGGCGTAAGCGGCGGCCATGCGGCGACGACCTTGCCGGTAAACGCGCTCTATCCCTGGGGTTAACAGGTTGAACCCGGTGTTGTTGAAAGGGAGGGCGAGGAGGCGGGAACGGCCGTTTTCCATCCTCGCCGCCACCTGCGCCATCACGTCAGTTTCCGCCAACAACCGCTTGCTCACCCTGGCGTGACGCGCCGTTAGCTTCTCCCGTAACGCCTCAGCAAGGTCGGCAGGGATGTCCTCCTCCAGACTGGCCAGCACCTCCAACAGAACGGCGCTGTCGCGCAGAGGGGCCACCAGACGGCTGGTATCGCGGTAAAAGTCGTTCTCCCGGCGATAGGTCGCTTCGCCCAGGTCATCGCGCACCAGGCGTAAAAGAGCGCGGATGCGCTTGCAGCTTTTGCGGGCGTTGTGGACCGCCTTCTCCCGCCCCTCAACAGGATCGAGCATTTGCGCATGGATGTAATCCACTCGCTCTAGCAAAATACGCTTCACTCCCTCGGCCGGGGTTTCATCGGTTCGTAGATAATCTTGCATGGGAGGAGGGGGGCGGGTTGCAGAGGCAAAATGTCACTTGTAACCGGTAACGTGTACCTCTTTCATGACGCTGGCCGATCTTGCACCAAGTCGGCGAAGACGACAATGCGTTGGGTGTTGATCTGGTAGGGATAACAGGAGATGAGCGTCGCCTGGCCGAAGGGGGTGGGGTCCATGACCTGAACGGCCGTTGGCGGCACCACCTCAATCGCCCGCACTACGTAAGTATACGCCTGCCGCTCCGTCGAGATGATGATCTCATCCCCTGGCGTCAGCCGATCCAGGTGGCGGAAAATCTCGCCGAAAATGTCATTGTGCGCCGCCAGCACCACGTTGCTCTGTTGTCCTGGTTGGGCAGAGCCAATCAGTTGACCGACCCCTTTCTTAAGCTGGTCCCAATCCACCCCTTGCACGATGGTGCTGTCTACGCCGATGGCCGGGATTTGAATGCGCCGCGCCTGCTCCGGGCCAGGGGTAGGGATGGGCGGCGGCACGTAAGCGTTGAGAACCGGCAGCAAATGGGGCGGGATGTCGCCCGCTTCTCCTTCTTCTGGCGGTCGCCCTTCGATGGGCGGTTTATGGCCGGTGGGCAGCACCACCATGCCAATGACCGGCGTGGCCGTCGGCGTGGGCAGCGCCACTTCCACTACCTGCGCCCGCTGCACTTCCACAAGTTCCTGGTTTAGCTCTTGCCGGGTTAACCAGAGACCGCCCAACACCACGACTAGCCCCACAACTGCGCTGATTTCGATGAGCAGCAGGAAGGTGTTGAATACCCAGCGCCATTGAATCGGTCGCCGCGTTTTGCCGTTCTCGCCTGGCTCCTCTTCATCCTCATTGAGAATGTGGTTGCGCATGGCCCCGGTGGGCGCGGCGTCCGGGCGAACGAGGGGTGGCGGCTTGGGGTTTGGCGGGGCCAACCCATTCACCACAACGAGGCGGCCTTCTTTTGCCATCCGTTCCAGGCGCTGCTGTCGCTGCTCCCGCTTTTTGCGGTAAAGCAGCGCTTCTAGCTCTTTGACAGACAGGTTCTCAGCCGATTTTCGTTCGCCCATAAAGCCTATAATAATTCGCCTGCGGGATTTTGCAACAAAATTAGTCACTACTTACCACGGAGACACTGAGGACACAGAGATTAAACCTGTAAAACCTCCGTGTTCTCCGTGCCTCCGTGGTGAAATCCTAGAGAGGC
>CAYONK010000317.1:0-6015 GCA_964405285.1 uncultured Ardenticatenaceae bacterium | reverse complement strand
CCACATGATGGCCGGCATCTACGGCCGTTATCAAACCCTCCTCTCTCGCCAGGGAGCGCTCGACTTCGACGACCTGATCTGGCAGGCCACCGACCTGCTGCGCGACCGGCCCCATTTTGCCGACGAACTGCGCCGCCGCTGGCCCTACGTCCTCGAAGACGAAGCCCAAGACAGCGTCCCCCTGCAAGAAGTGCTGCTCAGCCATCTCACCGGCCCGGACGGCAACTGGGTGCGCGTCGGCGACCCCAACCAGGCGATCACCAGCACCTTCACCGCCGCCCACCCTCGCTTCTTCAACGCCTTCATTGATCAGCCCGGCGTCGTCAGCCTGCCCCTGCCCAACAGCGGCCGCTGCGCCCCGCTGATCATCGGCGCGGCCAACGCCATCCTCCATTGGACGCTCGACAAGCACCCCGTCGAAGAGGTCCGCGCCCACGCCTTCCGCCGCCAGGACATCCTGCCCACGCCTCCCGGCGACGCCCAACCCAATCCGCCGGACAGCGAAGCCAACATCCGCATCCAGGTCTACAAACACCGCGAAGATGAAGAGCTGCCCAAAATCGCCCGCCTCGCCCATCGCTACGCGAAGGAACGGCCAGACCACACCCTGGCCATCCTCGTCCCCACCAATCAGATTGGCTACCAGATCGCCGAACACCTGGACGAACTGGACGCCGACTACGACAACTTGCTGCGCGGCGGCAGCCGGGAGCGGGAGATCGCCGCCGGGATGCAGGCCATCCTGGCCGTGCTGGCCGACCCGCTCAGCGGCAAGGCGCTGGCCAACGCCCACGCCAGCCTGCATGAACTCGGCCACCCGGCCGCCCAGGCCAGCGACGAAGATCTGCCCCGCCTGCATACCATCCTGCGCAGCGTCCACCGGCCGGAGGCGCTGCTCTTCCCCGAAACAGAGGAGGAATTGGCCCGCGCCCTGCCCGCCGGAGTCGCCGGAGAGGATGAATTGGAGCGCATCGGCCGTTTTGCCGCCTTCATCCAGCGGATGTTCGCCCTGCGCAGCCTGCCGATTGACGATTTGGCCCTGGCGCTGGGAGATGAACTGTTCGCCTGGGGGACGGAGGTCCACGAAGGCGACCTTTCCATCGCCTACCAGATCGCCAGCATCTTGCGCCGCTGGCGCGATGTGCAGCCGGATTGGCGACTGCCCGACCTGGTCTCGCAGTTGGCCGATGTGGCTCAGGGGCGGCGCAGTCTGCCAATCAGCGCCCCGGCCGATTATGGTTATGAGCCGACGCCCGGCCGGATCACCCTGAACACGCAGCACAGCGCCAAGGGGCTGGAGTGGGACGCGGTTTTTCTGGTGGGGATTGATGGGTTTTGGGTTCCCGGCAGCCTGGAGGCTCCCTTTTTGGGGGTGCATGATTTTCTCGGTGGCGACCCGACGGCTGAGGCGGCGGCCCAGTTGCGTTATCTGATGGCGGGGGATGCGGGGGGGTATAACGGCCGTTCCCCCACCGAAAGCGCCCACATCGAAATCATCTGCGAACGGCTGCGCCTGCTCTACGTCGGCGTCACCCGCGCCCGCCGCTTCCTCCACCTCAGCCGCAGCCGCGCCACCCGCCAATACAACAAAGAGCGCGACGCCGAACCCGCGACGGTGATGGGCGTGTTGTATCGCTATCTGAAAGAGCGGGAAACGTAATCCGTAATCCGTAATCCGTTGTCCGTTCTCTGTTGTCCGTTGACTGTTGTCCGTTACCTGTTAACTGTTCCCTGTGAATTCTCCTTCGCCATTTTACGAAACAGCCCAAGCGCACTAAAATAGGCTCATGAGCAGCGTCAATCCCTTCTACCATCGCGGAGCCATCCGGCAGGCGGCCGATTTTCATGGCCGGCAGAGCGAGATCAGTCAGATACTCGGTCTGCTGGGCAATGGGCAGAGCGTGTCGCTGATCGGGCCACGCCGCATTGGGAAAAGCTCGTTGCTCATTCACCTCTGCCGCCCGGACGTGCGGCTGGAGATGGGGTTAGACCCCGGCCTCCGCCTTTTTGTGTTGTTGGACTGCCAGGAAGTCGGCGGCTCGCCGCCGGAAGAGGTGTATGAGAGCCTGCTCAATGGGTTGGAGAACGCTGCCCGCGCGGGCGGCATCACGCTAGAGCCGCTGGTCGGCGATCCGGGCACGTACCGCGCTTTAGACCGGCTGCTGCACCAGATCAATCAGCAAGGCGTGTCGGTCGTCTTTTTACTGGACGAATTTGAGCTGCTGGCGGCCAACGAACATCTGACGCCCTATTTCTTCGCCCGGCTGCGCGGCCTGACGACGAAGTATGGTTTGGCTTATTTGACGGCGAGCCAACGGCCGTTATTCGCCATCACCGCCGAAGAAGAAATCCTCAGCTCCCCCTTCTTCAACATCTTCGTCACCCTGCCGCTGGGGCTGTATCCGCCAGAGGAGGCCAACGCCCTCTTCGACGCCCGGCTGGATAGCACCAGCGTGGCTTTCAGCCCGGCGCTGCGCGAACACCTCTGTTTTCTGGTGGGGCCGCATCCCTTCTTCCTCCACGTAGCCGGGTATCACGCCTATCAGGCGTTGGCGCAAGGCGCTTCGTTGGATAACCCGGCCGATTTCTCTCAGGTGGACGATCCCATCGAAGTGGAAGCGTATTCTCACCTGGGTTACTTGTGGCAAAACCTCAGCCCGGAGGAGCAGTACACCCTGGCCATCCTGCACGGCCCAATTGACACCTTGCGCTTGCTGGAACAGCAATGCCTGTTGGTTCCAAACGACGGGGATTACCGCTACACCAGCGAAATTCTGCGCCGCTTTGTCCGCCGCCAGGAAGTGCGCGGGCTGATCCAGGCGGGGCCTTTTGTGATTGATCAGCAGCGGCATCAGGTATGGGCGGGCAAGCAAGAAGCGGCCCTGACAACCTCCCAATTCAACATTTTGGTCCGGCTGTGCCAGCAACCAGGCCAGGTGGTGCATGGGGATGATTTGGAAACGGCCGTTTGGGGTGACGTCCTGGTAGATGATCCCGACCGCCTGAAAACCCTTATCAAGCGGCTGCGCCGGGCCATCGCCCCTTACGACACCTGGATCGTCAGCGAGCGCGGCGTGGGCTACGCGCTGCGCGCCCCAGAATGATGCTCCGCTCGCATCGCTCCCTCGCTCTGTATCTCCTGCTGCTGGCGCTCTGCGGCGCGCTTCTTCCGGTCAGACTGCTGGCTCAGGAGGAAGAGGCGATCCCGTATTGGCAATATGCCGCCGCCGGCCGCCTGAACCACGTCATTCCCCTGGACGTTAACGACGACTTTAACGAAGAGTTGATCGTGGTGGATGAGACGGGGCGAGTCGCGCTGCTGAATGCGGCCGG
Organism: uncultured Ardenticatenaceae bacterium; assembly: GCA_964405285.1. Classification (GTDB taxonomy): domain Bacteria; phylum Chloroflexota; class Anaerolineae; order Promineifilales; family Promineifilaceae; genus Leptovillus. Next base: position 2,682 of record CAYONK010000317.1, on the reverse strand, counting down.
CAGCCGCCAATGGAGTTATGACGCGCAAGAACCGATAACGGCCGTTGCCATCATCCGCCAACCCGGCGACAATCTGCCCGGCCTGACCATCGCCCTGGGCACGCAGCGACGGCTGATATTGCTCAGCAGCAATGGCGCGGCGTTATGGGAGATCGGGTTAACGGCCGTTCAGACCCCATCAACCAATGGCGGCGACGCCGACCTGCCCGCCCAATACGACGCCATGCCGGTAGCCATCGCTCCTTTGCGCAGCGGCCCGGATGCCCCGGAAGGCATTCTCGTCCTGTTAGAATCAGGCCAATTGCAACTGTTTGATGGCAACGGCCGTTTGCAATGGCGCTACATGGGCAACAGCAACCCCTCCCTCAGCGCCGACCCCCATTTACTCGTCCACGACATGACCCAAGACGGCCAGGATGAAATTTTGCTTGGCAGCTTCAACCCGCGCCGCTTCAGCCAGCTTGCCCTCCTCAACACCAACGGCGAACTGCTTTGGGAGCAGAACATCTCCGGCCGACTGACCAATCTGGCAACCGTGCAGTTTAACGGCGGCGAATACGTCGCCGCCAGCAACACGCGGGGCGAATTGCTCGTCTACGACGCCAACCGGCAGCGCCTCTGGCTGCGTACTCTGAACAAACCGATCACCAGCCTGATCGGCGCCGATTTGCCCGGCGGTCCGGCCCTGATTGCCGGGACCGATTCCGGCACACTGGTGGCCTACAGCCGCGAAGGGCGGCGCATCTGGACGCGCAACCTGGCCCCCGAAGCCAATCGCCGCATCCTCAACGTAGCCACGCCACCCGGCAACGAACAAGAAAATCGGCCCCACCTCTCGGTTATCCTCAGCGCGCCGGATAATGAAAACGATCCGGCCGATGTGCTGCTGTTAAACGGCGAAGGGCGCATCCTGGACCGCTTTCCGGCGATTGATACCACCGGCCTCACCCGCCTGGTAGACATCAACCGGGATGGGCAATATGAGCTGCTGTTGGTCCGCTTTGCCACGTTGGAATTGTTGGGGCTGAGCAGCGGCTCCAGCAAAATCGCCAATGAGTGGAGTTATTCCTCGCTATTTGCCGCGCCCAGCGCCGTTTTGGTGGTAGATTTCGACCAGGACGGCAACGACGAACTGCTGATCAGCGCCCGCGACGGCCGTTTGCACCGGCTGGATAACAATGGCTCCCTACGCTGGATAGCCGAGCCGGGCGGCCACATCGCCTACCTGGGAGCCATCACCCCACGCCCCAACGACTCGCCTCTGGTTGTCGTCGTCCACAATGACAGCCGCCAGGGGATGAGCAGCGCGCCGCCCAACGAAGGGGTGATCGAATTGCGCCAGGCCAACGGGGATCAGGTGTGGCAGCGGGAGATTGCGGGGGAGATAACGGCCGTTCTCGTTGACCAACTTCAGGGCAGCAGCACGCCGGAGATCATCATCGGCACGATGGCCGGAGCGATCTACGTGCTAAACGCCAGCGGCGAACAAGTCTGGCGCAGCGCCATCGAAGAGCCGGTGCAGCAGTTTCTCGTACGCACCAACCCCAATCTCAACCAGCCAGAGCTGTTGGCCGTCGGCCAGAACCACGTCTACCGCGTCTATGACAAACAGCCACCGGCCGTGTTGCTCTCCTACCCCAGCACCATCACCCGCGTGTATGAGGCAAGCCAGCCAGAGCTAGAATTTAACACCGCCCTCCTCAGCCTGCGCGCCGATGGCTCCATTGGCGGTTACAACTGGCGCGGCGTGCCTCTGGCCCGCTGGCCCATCGCCTTCGCCGGGCAGCCGACCCTCAGCCGTCTCGTGCAACTGCCGGTTGACGAATTTGACCTGGGATTGAATCAGCGGGAAACGGCCGTTGGCGCCGAAGCCCTCCTCCTCGCCACCACCGCAGGCCAACTACTCCACGTCCAATGGATCAACGACCAACCCACCATCGTCTGGAAACTGGACGATCTGCCGGACATCACCGCCCTATACTGGGGCGATTTAGACGGCGATGGCCTCCCGGAAGTCGTCGTCGGCGACCGCAACGGCGCGGTCCTCGTCTACAACAGCAACCTCGAACTCTCCGGGCGGCTCAACGTCCTCAGCGGCGTCTTCGCCCTCAGCGCCATTAGCTCCAACAACGGCCAACGCAACGACCTGGTCGTCGTCACCGAAAACGGCATGGTCCAACTCTTCCGCGCCAAAGAGAACCGCCCCCCCTTGCTCACCAACCCGCGCGTAGACGTCTCCCAAAATCGCTACAACTTCAGCGTCATGGTCCAGGACGTAGAGCGCGACGAAGTGACCGTGCGCCTGGAACTGTTCGATCCGGTCCAGGCCGCCTGGATTACCGGCGCGGAGCAGCGCGTCAGCGGCAGCGGCTCTCTCTTCTGGCCTTCCATCACCCCGCCGGTAGATATGGACCCCATCGTCTACCGCTTCACCTACGATGATGGCTACCACAGCGGTCACATCAACCCGCCGCCCGTCCCGCCGCCGGCCGCTCTGGCTGCGCCCCCTCCCCTCACCGGCCCACTGCTGGTCACGTTTGGCTTTATCGGCCTGGGGCTGCTGCTCTATTCAGCGCGTCAGGCGCGGACCCCGGCCGCCCGCGCCCGCCGATTCTACAACCGTCTCAAGCAATATCCGGCCGAAACCTTGCGGCTGCTGGAACACCGGTATACCCACACCAA
>CAYONK010000316.1:0-6032 GCA_964405285.1 uncultured Ardenticatenaceae bacterium | reverse complement strand
CTCCAAATCTCCAATCTCTAATCTCTAAATCTCTAATCTCTTTTACTGCCCCAAAAGCCCTTCGGCTTGCAGGAACTCGCGGGCCACGTCGGCCGGTTCACGGCCGTTTCCACTCACTTCATTGTTCAACCGCTGCATCGTGCCATCGGTCAGCAGAGGGGTGAGGCGGTTCAGGATGCTCTCTATCTCAGGGTTGGCTTCCAACACAGATTGGCGAATCACCGGAGCGACCTGGTAAGGCGGGTAAAGCCCCTTGTCGTCAATCAGCGAGAGCAGGTCAAAGGCGGCCAATTCGCCATCCGTGCCGAAGGCAACCACCACATCCGCTTCGCCGCTCTGCAACGCCTGGTAACGCAGGCCGGGGTCCACCGTCAGAAAATTGCGGAAGGCAAAATCACCGTAGACGGCGCGCAGACCGGGCAGCCCATCCTCCCGCTCGGCGAACTCCGGCGGGCCGATCAGCACCAGTTGGTCGGCGTTGGCCACCATGTCGGAGAAAGTGGTGATACCCAGTTCGGCGGCGCGGGGTCGGGTCATCGCCAGCGCCTGGGTGTTGTTCATCGGCGCGGGGGCCAACCAGACCAGGCCGAACTGCTCGGCGTAGCCCGCTTTCACCGTGTCGAAAACGGCTTGCGGATCGCTCATCACGCCGAGTTGCAGGACAGTGAGCAGGCCAGTCCCGGTATATTCCGGGTAGAGGTCAATCTGGCCGTCTAGCATCGCCTGATGGGCTACCGGCGTGCCGCCCAGGTTGAGCCGCCGCTGGACAGTGAAACCGTTGTTTTCCAGCAGTTGGGCGTACATCTCGCCGAGGATGAATTGCTCGGTGAAATCTTTGGAGGCGACGGTGATCCGTTTTTCGTCGGAACTGCCCCCACCACACGCGACGAGAACGGCCGTTACCAAGACCATGAGTAAAAGTAAAATAGGTGTTTTCTTCATCTGTCAATCTCCTTAGGAATTGTGAATTGTGAAATGTGAATTGTTAAGTTGGGGGTTGGAGTTGTTTTTGCAGCCGGCCGAGAAACAAATCGGCGAACAGGGCGAGCAGGGCCACCGGGATGGCCCCGACGAGCAAGATCGGGATGTTGTAGAGGGCAAAGCCACGCACCACGAACAGCCCCAGCCCACCAATGCCAATGAAAGCGGCCAGGGTGGCGCTGGCGATCACTTCGACGGCGGCCGTGCGCACCCCGGCGACGATGACCGGCAGCGCCAGTGGCGTCTCGACACGCCAGAGCGTCTGCCCGCCGGTCATTCCCATACCCAGGGCCGCTTCGCGCACGGCCGGTTCGATGGTGCGGTAGGCGGCGTCGGTGTTGATCAGGATGGGCGGGAAGGCCAGCATCGTCAGGGCGATGAGGGCGGAGGTGGTGGAGAGGCCAAACACCGGGATGGCCAGAAACAGGACGGCGATGCTGGGCACGACGCGCAGGGCATTGAACAGGTTGATGATGGCCAGCGCCGCCAGACGGGAGCGGGCCGTCCAGATGCCCAGCGGCAGGCTGACAGCCAGGCTGATGCCCAGGGAGACGATCACCAGAAAAAGGTGATCGCCCACTGCACCCCAGAATTCGGCGGCGTTGGTTTGCCCATAGAGCCAGGCGCTACGCAACAGGTTGATCATGCGAGCCTCGTCTGCCAGGGGCATTCAGGTTGGGTAAGAAACGGGTTGAACGGGAAAAATAGGAGGGGTAGCGAGAAAGGAGCGATGAGATAAGGAGGGATATACCGGGGCGCTCTCTCATGGCGTTGAGTCGCGTCGCGTGAATACAATGCGCAGAGGCGTTTGTTGTGAGTGGGGAAGTTTGTACCAGGTCTGTTCATATGTCTGGATTTGGTCCCTCTCCTGCCAGGGCAGGATTAGGGAGGGGGCGATAAAGTCTTTGCCAGATGATAATTTTATACAAGCCAGCCTTGCGCCTGTCAAAACGATTTATGAACATAATAACTAACAGACCTGACAGGTTCCCGCCAGACTGCGAAAATGCCCAACGCCTTGTCAAAACTACAGATTTTGAGAGGCTGAAATAGCGATAAAACGAGTCACGCCTTCTCACGCAGGCATTATCGGGTCTGGGTCGTCGCTGGTACGCACCTGCATTATAGGCCCTTTCTCCTGTTTTGCCAGAAGACTCAAAAAGGGTTAAGCCGATCGTCCGAACCCCTACCCCGTACTTTAGTACTAAATTTCTATATTCATTTGACCCATTTTCCTTTAAACTAAACAGGATATGGTAACGACTTATTTGGGGGGACGAAACAACAGCCTGAATAAAGCCGCTGGGGTGGCAGTATAATCTCGAATTAGAACCTGCACCTACGCTGTTTAGGCGACAGGCGCCTGATGGTGTGGGGCTTTGTTGGTCCCAAACTCAAGTATGAAAAAGTTTTCGCAGCATCCGCTTAACTTAGACCAATTGAAGTGGACGATTCTTACCCTGGGCATCTTCGCGCTGCTTATTTGGAATACTGTCGGGTATTTTTGGTTTGGTCAGAGTTTGCAACAGACCATTTGGAATCTTACCATAGACCTCCTCATCACCATCGTTCTAATTAGCTTTGCTTTTCATCAGGGCCAACGTTTGCACAATCAGTTGGTGGCGGAAATTGTGCGGCGCGAAGCGGCAGAACATACCCTCAAATTGCGCAGTTCTGCTCTGGAAGCGGCCGCTCACGCTGTGATTATTACTGACGCATCCGGGATAATTATTTGGGTTAACCCTGCCTTTACCCGGCTGACCGGTTATGAGGCGGCTGAGGTAATTGGGCAAAGTCCAAAGTTGTTAAACTCCGGAGTCCATGATCGCGAGTTTTTCACTACTCTGTGGCAGACGATCTCACAGGGGCAATCGTGGCACGGAGAAATCACAAATCGTAAGAAGGACGGCACGCTATACACCGAGGAGCAAACTGTCACCCCGGTCAAGAATGAGATGGGTGAGGTGACACATTTTATCGCTATTAAGCTGGACATTAGTCAGCGCAAGCAGGCTGAAGCGCATCTCCGCCAATCTACCGAACGGCTGGAAGCGATGCGGGCCATTGACCAGACGATCTTAAACGGCCGTTCTACCCACGAAATGGCCGAAACAGCTTTGCGCCATCTGCGCCAATTCATCCCCTGGACGCGGGCCAGCGTCAGCCTGTTGGACGTGGAAACGGGCCAGGCTACCATCCTGGCGCTGGGCAAAGATGGGTTTATCAGCACAGAAAACAGCGGCAAGTTCCACTTTGACAGCGAAATGGTCATGGCAAAAATCCGCCAGGGTGAGGCTTATTACCTGCCCGACTTGCAAGCCATGATGCCCTCGTCAGACTTTTTTACCTACCTGAAAGCGACTCATGCCCGCACAGACTTGCTCGTACCGCTGTTGGCGGGCGAGGTAGGCGTGGTTGGGCTGCTGAATCTGGCCAGCGAAGCGCCAAACGCCTTCAACTCCGACCAGATCGCTATCGCGCGGGAGATTGGTGATTCGTTGGCGATTGCCTTACGCCACAGTTTGTTGTACGAAGCGGAACGGGTGCAACGGGAACTGGCACAAGCGCTGCAAGAAACGGGCCTGGCGCTAAACTCCACGCTTGATTTTGACCAGGTGTTGGCGATTGTCGTGGACCAGGTGATTCGGGTGCTGCCGTGTGACAGCGTAGACGTGATTTTGATTGATGGGAACCTAGCCCGCATTTCGCATACCCGAGGGTTTGAGAAGTATGGGTATGACGCAGCCAGAGAGATTGGTGGCCTGATCTTTGAGCTGGGCCAGACGGCAAACCTGGACTACATTTTGCAAACCCGGCAGCCTTTGGTCATCCCGGACGTTCTGGAGTATCCTGGCTGGCTGCGAGATCGGGGCGCCAAACATATCCGCGCCTGGATCGGGGCGCCGATTTTTGTGCATGGGGAGGTAACGGCCGTTTTCGCCCTCTCCAAACAAGAACCCGGTTATTACCGGGAAAGCCACCTCAACCTGCTGCGCTCTTTTGCTGCCCAGGCCAGCCTGGCCCTGGAAAACGCGCAACTCTACGAGCAACTGCGCCATCACGCCGCCGAATTAGAAAACCGCGTCGCCGAGCGTACCCGCGCCCTGGCTGAAGCCAACGAACGGCTTACCGAATTAGACCGCCTCAAGACAAAATTCATCGCCGACATCTCCCATGAGCTGCGCACCCCGATCACCAACGTCAACATCTACCTTGATCTGGCGGAAAAAGGCAACCCGGACAGACGCGAGTATTACTGGCAGGTTGTGCGGCGCGAGACGGCGCGGCTGACGCGACTCATCGAGAGCATTTTTCACGAATCGCAGCAGACAAATCATTTGCAGCAAGTAGCCTATGCGCCGGTTGACCTGAATCAGGTGGTAGAAGAGGTGGTTTCGGCCCACGAGGCAATGGCCCAGACAAACAGCCTTCGGCTCAGCTATAGTCTGGAAGCAGGCTTGCGACCGCTGGTTGGCGAAAGGCAACAACTGGCAAGAGTCGTGACGAATTTGTTGCACAACGCCCTGCGTTACACCCCAGCCGGGTCTGTTCACGTGCGCACCTTCAGCCAGAATGGGGATACTTACCTGCAAGTTGAAGATACGGGCATCGGCATAGACGCGGAAGACATGCCGCATCTGTTCGACCGCTTTTACCGGGGCCGGGCGGCCGGGCAATCCACCATTCCTGGCGCGGGTCTGGGGTTGGGCGTGGTGGCGGAGATCGTCAAACTGCACCAGGGCACTGTCCAGGCGTACAACCGGCCGGAAGGGGGCGCGTTGTTTGAGGTGCGTCTACCGAACCGGCGCAATGTGGTTTGATTTTGCCGATTTTTGCCTTACAATGAGCGGGAATCCCACACAATTGACCGAGGTGAACCGGTGGACATTTCCGCTATGCAGTCTGTTGATCTGACTTTATTAGACCCGATATTGGCCCGATATAACGGCCGTTCCCGCACCGCCCTCCTCCCCCTCCTCCATGAAGCCCAGGCGCTCTACGGCTGGCTGCCCCGCGAAGCGCAAGAAGCAGTCAGCCGCACCCTCCGCGTCCCCCTGGCCGACGTGCATGGCGTGATCGAGTTCTACACCATGTTCTACAACCAGCCAACGGCCAGACAGGTCATCCGCCTCTGCGGCGACATGGCTTGCAGCCTGCATGGGGCGGACGAGGTGGCGGCGGCCATCCAGGCCCGGTTGGGGCTGAAACATGGGGAGACGAGCGCAGACGGCCGTTATACCTTCGAGCGCGTCCCCTGCCTGGGCATGTGCGAACACGCGCCTAACGGCCTGAACGGGGATCGGCCGGCTGGCGACCTCACCCCCGCCGACGTAGACGCCTTCCTCGCCGGAACCCACCCCGAACCGGAACCAAAAATATACGGCACACCCCTGCTCCAATTAGGCCGCGTCGGCAAAGTAGACCCCCTCAGCCTCAAAGATTACCTGGCCCACGATGGCTACGTCGGCCTGCGCCGCGCCATGCAGCTCAGCCCGGAAGAACTCATCCAGATCATGGAAAGCAGCGCCATTTTAGGGCGCGGCGGGGCGATGTTCCCGGTCGGCCTCAAATGGAAATTCACCCGGGGCGCCCCCGGCTCCCCAGCGGAAAAACACATCATCGCCAACGCCGACGAGAGCGAACCCGGCACCTTCAAAGACCGCGCCATCCTCGAAGGCGACCCCTACAGCCTCATCGAAGCGATGACCCTGGCCGCCTACGTCGTCGGCGCGGAAAATGGCTGGATTTTTGTGCGCGGCGAATACCCCCGCGCCTACCAACGCCTCCGCCACGCCGTACAACGCGCCCAGGAAGAAGGATACCTGGGCCGTGACCTTTTCGGCCGCAAGGGATTCCATTTCGACATCGAAGTGCGCCTGGGCGCGGGAGCCTACATCTGCGGCGAAGAGACAGCCCTCTTTGAGGCGATTGAAGGCAAGCGCGGCTTCCCCCGCATCAAACCCCCGTTCCCCACCACCAACGGCCTCTTCCAACAGCCCACCGCCATCAACAACGTGGAAACGCTCGTCTCCGCCCTGACGGCCGCCCGC
>CAYONK010000315.1:4394-6078 GCA_964405285.1 uncultured Ardenticatenaceae bacterium | reverse complement strand
GTCGAAGCCGAGGGACATGGTGTTGAGGCTGAAATGGGTGGCTCCGGCGGCCTGCCAGTTGGTGGCGATTTGTCGCCACTCGTCCGGGTTGCCGTTCCCGTAAGAGAGACGGGGTTCGATGCCGAGGTCGGCGAGGGAACGGCCGTTTTCCCCCAAATACTCCGCCAATTTCGCCAACGCCGGCCGGGCGCTCTCCGCCGTGCGGTAGTTGGGCAGCCAGCCATCTCCCAACCGGGCGATGCGCCGCAGCACCGCGTCCGCGTGGCCGCCAAACCAGATGGGGATGGGGCGCTGCACCGGCAGCGGATTGATCCCGGCGTCGGGGATGGTGTGCCAGCGCCCCGCGAACGTCACCAACTCCTCCGTCCAGAGGCGGCGCATCACCTCGATCTGCTCCTCAATGCGCCGCCCTCGCGTGTGGAAATCCTGGTTCAGGGCGACATATTCCACCTGGTTCCAGCCGATGCCGACGCCAAGACGAAAACGGCCGTTACACAACACATCCAACTGCGCCGCCTGCTTGGCCGCCAACGCCGTCTCTCGCTGCGGCAAAATCAGCACCCCGCTGATAAACTCCAGCCGCGTCGTCAGCGCCGCCATATAGCTGAACAGCAAAAACGGCTCGTGGAACGATTCGCGGAAGGTGTATGGCCCCTGCCAGCCGCCCGGCCGGTCCGGGTTCGCCCCCAGTACGTGGTCGTAGGCCAGCACGTGGCTGTAGCCCAATTCCTCAACCGTCTGCGCGTACGCCCGAATCGCCCCCGGATCCGCGCCAAACTCAATTTGGGGGAAGACAACCCCAATCTTCATAAAAACCTCCGTTATCAGGTGATGATTTGTAAACTGGCGCGGGCGTCCGCCAGGCTGACATCGCGCCGCTGCCTTTCCAAAAAGAAGCTGACGGCCGTGTAGCCTGCCTGCTCCAACATATCGAGCGCCGGTAAGAAATCGGCGGCCACCCGGCCCGGTTCGTGGGCGTCGGACCCCAGGACGACGGGGATGTCTCGCGCCTTCATTTCGGCGAGCATGAGTGGGCCGGGGTTCATCTCGCGCACGCGCTTGTTCAGCCCGGAGGTGTTCAGCTCCAGGGCCACGCCGGTGTTGGCGATGCGGTCCAGGCTGCGGCGGATGTCATCGCGCAGGCGGTCAGGCCGCCATTCTTCCGGATAGACGATTTTCACCAGGTCGGGATGGGCCAGGGTGTCGAATAGGCCGCTTTCAGCCGATTGGGCCAGGTGGAGAAAGTAGGTTTGCTGGAAGGTGTGCGGATCGCCGTGGTCGAAGATTTCGCGGTAGTAGGTGAGCGGGGCATGGATGGAGCCGAGGACATGGTGGAAGTCGGCGCGGTCGAGCAGTTCCCTGATCCAATCTTCCATACCGGGCAGGTAGTCGCATTCCAGGCCGAGGCGGACGTCTAAACGGCCGTTCCACGCCGCCCTGGCCCGCGCCACCAACGCAACATACTCATCGAACTGCTCAATTCCCATGCGAACCTTCGGCGACCAGTCCGGCGTTGGGCCGGGGTTATGGCAGGTGAAGATGATACCGGCCAGCCCACGCGCCGCTCCTGCGGCCGCGTACTCTTCCGGCTCCCCTTTGGCGTGCTTGCAAAGGGGCGTGTGCATATGGCTGTCGTAAAGAAGTGGTGTATTCATCGTATTGTAAAAAATGGAGAGTGGGGATG
>CAYONK010000315.1:0-4294 GCA_964405285.1 uncultured Ardenticatenaceae bacterium | reverse complement strand
TGGAGATTGGAGATTGCGCGTTCTCCAATCTCCACTCTCCACTCTCTACCCTCTACCCTCTACCCTCTATCTCCAATCTCCCATCCCGGCGGGCCGAGAAACGGCCGTAAATCTTCATCTTGCAGCAGTTGGCGGACGCTGCTCTCCATGTCTATCTCTTCGGCCAGGACGGCGTTTTGGTAGCGGCTGGCCCAGCGGTGGATGAGGCCGCCGGCGCGGCGCAGTTCGATCAGCATCAGTTGGGTCAGCGGCCCCGCCTCGTCTAAAAAGCCGGAGGTGACGTAATCGCGCTCGGTTTGGGCGGTGTCGTAGGGCAGCCGGACGATCTCCGCCTCCCAGCCATGTCGTGTCCAGGTAAAACGGCCGTAGCTCGCCCGCCGGTCCTGGTCGAAGGGGGCGCCGACCGCGCCGACGTTGACCACCAACGAATCGTTGAAGCGGCGGATGAGGGGGCGGTGGGTGTGGGCGCTGACAAATACGGCCGGCACCGGGGCGATTTGCTCATACAGCAGCGCGTCGCTGTTCTCCGGGTAGATGCCGTCGCGGTTGTTTTTCATCGAGCCATGCGCTACGCGGAACTCGCTGCCATCCGGCGCGAACCAGGTGAAGCGCTCCGGCATGTTTTGCAGAGTGAGCAGTTCGCCATTGAGCTGGTCGTAGGTCCAAAAGGCGAAGCGCCAGAGTTCATACTGTGGTCCCCGGCGCGGCGCGTCCGGTCGGCCGCAGGCGAGCAGATAATCTTCGTGGTTGCCGCGCACCACGCGCCAACCCTGGCTCGTTTGTTTTTCCTGGACGAATTTCAGACAATCCAGGGACAACGGCCCGCGATTGACGACGTCTCCGGCCACGACGACCAGGTCTGGACCCCAGCCTTCTACGTCGGCGGTGACGGCTTGCAGCGCGGGCAAATTGCCGTGAATGTCTGATAGGACTGCGATTTTCATCTAGTGAATCCTGAAATTGGAGATTGGAGATTGGAGATTTGTTTGGTCTGCAATCTCTATACCTTTTGTTAGTCTATCTTGTTGCAGGAGAAGTCTCAAGGCATGTTTATCTTTCTCTCCAAATTGCTGCCGGTGTTTATCTATCCATTGGGGCTGACGCTGCTGCTGGTGGCGGCGGCCCTGTTTTTGCAGCGCCATCCGCAGGCGCAGCGAGTGGTGTTGGTGGGCGGGCTGTTGTTGTTGTGGTTGGGCAGCACGCGGGCGGTGTCGTTGAGTTTGATTCGGCCGTTGGAAAGGTGGGTGGGGGAAACGGCCGTTCTCCCCACCACCCCCGCCGACGCCATCGTCGTGCTGGGGGGCGGCACGTACCCCGCCTTGCCGCCGCGCACCCTGGCCGAAGTGGGCGAATCGGGTGACCGGGTGATTTTGGCCGCCTGGCTCTACCGCGAAGGACACGCCGACACCGTCGTCCTGACCGGCGGGCAGTCTCTCTGGTCTGAGGAAGGGACGGAGGTAGGCATTGAAGCGCACAGCATGGCGGCGCTGCTCACCTTCTTCGGCGTACCGGCCGAGGCGCTGCTGCTAGAGACAGCCTCGCGCAACACCTATGAAAATGCCCTGTTCACCCGCCAACTACTGGAAGAGACAGCGGCCCGGCGCATTCTGCTGGTGACTTCGGCCAGCCACATGCCTCGTTCGGTGAAGCTGTTCAGGGCGCAGGGCTTCGAGGTCATCCCGGCTCCAGCCGATTTCCGGGTGACGGAGCTGGAGTGGGAGTTGTTGTGGACGGCCGGGCCGAGGGCGCAAATCCTGAACTGGCTGCCAGATGCGCGCTATCTGCTGATCACCACCACCGCTTTGAAGGAATACGTGGGGCTGCTGGTTTATGGGCTGCGGGGTTGGTTGTAGGTGCGTCGCAGTTGTCAGCCTACCCCTCCAACGCGCCGAAGACGACGGGCAGCAGCTGCTTCTTCCGCGAGACGATATCCACCGCTTCTAGCGTTTTGTCTGGCAGGCGCGGGTAGGGCAGCACCCCTAGCTGCGGTAAGTCGTCGGTGAGGATCAGGCGGCTGGTGCGGCGCACCACGTCTGTCACCATCAGCATGGCAAAATCCAGGCCGCGCGCTTCTTTCAGGTCTATCAATGCCTGCCGTAGATCGGCCAATTGCTCTTGAAGTTGGGCGAAATTTGTGACCTCAGCCTGGGCAATGCCGAACTGAATCCCGGCTGCCTCGTAGAGCTTGATGTCCGCGCTGACGATTTCATCGGCGCTGCGCGAGGCGATGTCGGCTCCGGCCACCAGGATTTGCTGCCCGTAGCTCTCAATGGTCTCCCCGGCCAGGGGCGAACCGCCGATGAAGGCCCAGCGGGCCAACATGCTCGCCGCTTCATGGTCGCGGTCGGTTGTGGTGGGGGAGGCCAGGATGAGGGTGTCGGAGAGCAGCCCGGCCAGCAGCAGACCGGCCAGGGCGGGCGGGGCGCTGAGACCCGCCTCGTTGATCCGCTCGGCGACGAGGGTGCTGGTGCTGCCGACGACGTCTACGGTGAAGCGGATGGGCATGTGGGTGGATGGGTTGCCCAGGCGATGGTGGTCCAGCACTTCCAGCAGGTCCGCTTCGCCGACTGCACCCAGGGCTTGCCCTTCTTCGTTGTGGTCTACCAGGATGAGCTTGAGGCGGGGTGGGTGGAGCGCTTCCCGTTGGCGGCAGATGCCGGCATAGCTGCCATGTTCGTCCACGACCCAGAATTCGGTGCGCTCTTCGCGGAGGATGCGGGTAAGGGCGTCTTTGATGCGACTTTTGATCTGGAAGCGGGGCACGCCGGTGTCGCAGGCTTCGCTGCACGGCCGATCCAACAGTTCCGCCAGTTTCATCTCCTCCCGACGCGGTTTGGGGCCGACGGCCCGGCTAAGGAAGCTGAAGAGGCTCATCACGGAGACCAGCCCGTAGGGCTGCCCATCTTCGGTGACGACGGGAGCGGTGCCGCCGGTGCGGTTGGCGATGGCCCAGGCTTCGCGCAACGGCCGTTCCGGGGTCGTCGTGTTGAAGCGATGGCAGATAGACTCAAAACGGGGTGAGGCATCCGGCAGCAAGAGCGGCGGTTCCAGGTTGAGCCGCTTGAGAACCCAGGTGGTCTGCGGGTTCAACTGTCCGGCGCGCGCCGCCTGGACCTTGCCCCGATTTTTATCTTGCAACAGCCAGGCATAGCCCATCGCCGAGGCGATGGCGTCTGTGTCCGGGTTGACGTGGCCGATGACATAAATATCGTCGCTATTCTGTGACATGTGCTAAATTCCTATGACTGGTCTTCTGGTCGGTAGTGTTCAGACTCGGCCGGCTGGCCGCGTGGGTAAAATAGAGTGAGATGGCTCAAAAACTGCTAGGGCATTCGTCGGTCTGAATGGCTACTCGTGTTCATGCGGTTCTATCGGCAAATAGATCGAGACCGTTGTCCCACGCTGGAGTTCGCTTTCCAGCGTCACATAGCCGTTGTGCGCCTCGATCAACATTTTCACAATAAAGAGGCCCAAACCTTTGCTGCGCGCTTTTTCGGCTAACGATAGGCGGCTGTCTCCAGGTTGTGGGGCCTGATAGTAAAGCTGGAATGCTTGCGCCTGCACCTCTGGCGTCATCCCAATGCCTGTATCGCTGATGCGGATAACGGCCGTTGCCCCTTCCCATAGACTTGTCACCTGAATGCGCCCACCCTTTGCCGTATACTTAATGGCGTTAATTAGCAAGTTGTACAACACCTGCTGCATACGCATGGCATCAAGGGGTAAGATGAGGGGCCGTTCAGATAGAGTCGTCTCCAGGTTCTGATCTTTTGCCTGCACCAGGTAACTAGTCTGGCCAATAACTTCTTGCACCAACTGGTTCAAATCAGTTTCGGCTCGCTGAAGCCGCAACGTCCCTTGCTCCATCTGTTCAAGGTCCAAAAAGTCGCTGACCAGGCAATCCATGTGGCTGCTTTGCGAAGCGATCAGCCGCAGATACCCTTGTACTTTGTCAATAGAGTCTGGGGCTAAAACCTGCTGCGCCAGATCGCTGTAAGCGCGAATGATGGTGAGCGGCGAGCGTAAATCGTGCGCGGCCATGGAGAGGAAAAGCGTTTTTAACCTGTCCAGGCGTTGCAAACTTTGGTTGGCCCGGGCCAACTGTTCTTTAGCCAGCGCCAGTTCATTACGATTTTGCGTCAGCCGTTGTTCTGCCTCGGCCGCGTGGGTCACGTCCTCAGCGATCAGCAACAGGCCGTTCCCCAGTTCGTAATCAGCGATCAGCGTCACCGACAAATCCAGATAAACAATCTGGCCGTCAGGGCGGCGGCGATTGACGCGCTCAAAAGCGAGG
>CAYONK010000314.1:0-6081 GCA_964405285.1 uncultured Ardenticatenaceae bacterium | reverse complement strand
CGACGAACTGCGCGGCGAAACCCTCAGCGGCAAAACCCAGGCGCTGCTGGAACGCCTCCACCAGGAAGAGCGCATCCCCGACCTGCTGGCCCGGCTCAAGCAGCAGCGCCCCAGCGAAGAATGGGACAATCTCCTCCCCGCCGAACCGGGAGCCATCTCCCCCTACAAAGGGTTGCTCTATTTCGACGAACCCGACGCCCCCCTCTTCTTCGGCCGCGAGCAGGTCACGGCCGAACTCATCGCCCATTTGCGCCAACATCGCTTTCTGGCCGTCGTCGGCGCGTCCGGCAGCGGAAAATCCTCCGTCGTCCGCGCCGGGGTCATCCCGGCCATTCGGCGCGGGGAGATTGCCGGCGAGCAGGGCAGCAGCGCCGCCTGGCCGGTCCACCTCATCACCCCCGGCGACGAACCGCTGAAGGCGCTGGCCGGCACGCTCACCCGCGACAGCGAATCGGTGAAGGCAACGAAGACGCTGCTGGCCGATTTGCAGACGGACAGCGACAGCCTGGATTTGTTTCTCTACCGGCAGATGGGCGGGAGCAACGGCCGTTGCCTGCTCATCATAGACCAGTTTGAGGAGTTGTTCACCCAATGCCGTGACGGGGCGGCGCGAGAGATGTTTGTCGGCAATCTGGTCACGGCCGTGACCAGCGGCCAACAGGCGCGGCTCAGCCTCATCCTCACCCTGCGCGCCGATTTTTACGCCCAGGCGGTGCAGTTGGAAGCGTTACGGCCGTTGCTGCAAACGCGCCAGATCATCATCGGGGCGATGACCCCCGACGAACTGCGCCAGGCGATAGAAGGGCCAGCGGCCAAAGGCAACTGGGCCTTGCAGCCAGGACTGGTGGAGACGATGCTGCAAGACGTAGGTCGCGAACCAGGGGCGCTGCCCTTGCTCTCCCACGCCCTGCAAGAGACCTGGGCGCGGCGCGAAGGGCGGACGCTGACGCTGGCGGGTTATCAGGCGGCGGGCGGGGTGCGCCGGGCGATTGCCCAGACGGCCGATGCCGTGTACGCCAGCCTGACGCCGGAGCAGCAAAGCATGGCGCGTAATATCTTCTTGCGCTTGACAGAGTTGGGCGAAGGTACGGAGGACACGCGCCGCCGGGTGGTGTTGGCGGAGTTGCTGCCGGAGGGGGAGGGGGAAACGGCCGTTCTCGACCTGCTCGACCTGCTGGCGCGACGGCGACTGGTGACGCTGAACAGAGAGACCGACCAGACCCACGCCGAAGTAGCCCATGAAGCCCTGATCCGCGAGTGGCCCGCCCTGCGCGACTGGCTGGACGAAAACCGCGAAGGGCTGCGCCTGCACCGTCAACTGACTGAGGCAGCGGGGGCATGGGTGGCGCATGGGGAGGATGAGAGCTATTTGTACCGGGGCGGCCGGCTGACCCTAGCGCAAGAGTGGGCGACGACCGGCCAGGGGACGTTAAGTGCGCGAGAATGGCAGTTCTTAACCGCTAGTCAGGCAGCTGAGGCACAGGTGTTAGCAGAAAGAGAGGCACAACTGGCTCAGGCCAGGGAGTTAGCGAGAATTCAGAAACAGCGAGCAAGAGATAGCCGCACAGCCTTATGGGTAACTTTCTCTCTCTTGATCCTGGCAATAACAGCAGCAGTTTTCGGTTTTGCGCAGAGTAACGTCGCCCGTACAAACGCTGATATGGCAGCCACCCGCGAAGCGGAAGCTCTAGCGCAGGCCCAAATAGCACAGACACAGGCATTAGCTAGTGCATCGCTTAACAGCCAGACACAAAGACCCATGCGTGCGCTATTGTTGGCTACAGCTGCGGGGCAAATGGCCGACATTCCCCTGGCATACGATGCCTTGTGGAACGCCCTACCACGAAATGCAATTCCTCTGCAAATCATCAGACTACCAGAAACCATATTTCGCGTTATCTGGAGCCAGGATAAGCGACAGTTTTTGACCTGGGGCATGGACCAAACCGTGCGGCTTTGGGACATACCTGATGAGCTCGAACATCTGACCTTACACCTTGACAATGGCACCGGAGGCGCGGCCTGGAACAGGGATGGAAGTCAGGTCTTAACCTGGAGTCAAGGCATCCGAGATGGTTTGGTGCAACTTTGGGATGCTTCTAGTGGTGAAATGATACTCACCCTCACTCTCTTTTCTCCAGTATCTGGGGCGATCTGGAATGAGGATGAGAGCCGGATTTTGACACGGAGTTCTTATGGCTTAGTGCAAATCTGGGATGCCACAAGCGGCGTGGAACAGCTACGCCTGACTCATGGGGGAGCAGTAGTCCATGGCGCAATTTGGAGCGAAGATGGAAACCAGGTAATGACCTGGAGTAGTGACAACGTTGTGCGACTTTGGGACGCTGTCAACGGTGCAGAGCAACTTCATCTAACTCATGACGATCTAGTCGTTAGTGTGGTTTGGAACAAGGATAAGAGCCAGATTTTGACTTGGAGCAGGGACGGAACAGCACGTCTGTGGGATGCTTTCAACGGTGCAGAACACTTCCGTTTTCCCCATAACAATTGGGTCAATGGTGCGTTCTGGAACAGTGACGAGAGTCAGATTTTAACCTGGAGCGGTGACGGCACGGCACGGCTGTGGGATGCGTCAAGCGGCCAAGAACAACTACGCTTTAGCACTGGTAGCTGGGTCGATGGGGCACTATGGAGTAGGGATGAGAGCCAAGTTTTAACCTGGAGCAGAGACGGGACAGCGCGATTATGGGATACCGTTAGCGGTACAGAACAGCTTCGCCTTACACACAATGGCGTGGTCAATGGTGCAAACTGGGACAGAAATGAACGCTTGATTTTGACTTGGAGTGAAGATGGGAACGCCCGACTATGGGATGCATCCAGTGGAATAGAGCGCCTGCGTCTGGCCCATGACGGACCGGTCGCGGACGCGGTTTGGGATGAGGATGATCATCAAATTTTGACCTGGAGTAGAGAAGGCACTGTGCTGTTGTGGGACGTGACCCACTACGCAGAGCTTCCGCAGTTACAACTCACGTACAACAGTTTTCTCAATGGGGCAACATGGAGCAGTGATGGTCGTCAGATCTTAACCTGGGGTGGAAAAGAAACGATATGGCTGTGGGATGCGCTAAACGGCACAGAACAGTTGCGCCTTACACATGATAATTTTGTCTTGGGTGCGGCCTGGAATAAGGACGAAAGCCAGATTCTAACCTCGAGCGGAGATGGCTCCTTGTGGTTAATTGAACCAGAGAACAGTGAGGCACAGGTGCGCCTCACTCATGGTGATCAGTTGGCGGGAGCAGAATGGAGTGGGGATGGGAGACAATTTTTGACCTGGAGTAGAGATGGCTTGGTTCGGATATGGGATGCAGCGAACCATACAGAGCGGTTGCGTATCACCCATGACACTTCTGTTACAGGGGTAGCGTGGTATGGAGAGGGAAATCAGATTTTGACGTGGGGTGGGGATGGGATGGTACGAGCGTGGGATACCACAACCGGCACAGAATATCTGCGTTTGGATCATGGTCATTCACTTTTTGGCACGGCCTGGGATAAGGACCAGATTCTTACCTGGGATATACAAGGTAAAGTGCGTTTATGGGATGCCCTGAGTAGTAGAGAGCGGACGGCAATGACGCACAGTGAGCTAGTTCGAGGAGCGGCTTGGAACGCAGGGGGAGATCAGGTTTTAATCTGGTATTATGATAACACGGCTCGCTTATGGGATACATTCAGCGGTATAGAGCAGTTAAGCCTGAGCCATGATAGGTCTATCAAAGGCGCAACCTGGAATAAAGATTGGAGCCAGATTTTGACCTGGAGCGAAGACCACACCACGCGGCTGTGGGATGCTACCAGTGGAGAGGAAGTGCTGCGCCTAGTCCATGACGGTGCAGTCAATGGCGCAACGTGGAATACGGATGAGCGCCAGATTCTTACCTGGAGCGTGGATGGCACAGTGCGGATGTGGGATGCGACAATTGGGGCTATTTTGTTCACCGCGATGGGCGATGGGAAACCAGTAATCCTGGCACAGTGGAATCGTGACGAGAAACAAGTTCTGTTCGTCACTTCTGGAGGCTTTCGCGGTATTTTTCACGCCCAGATGGCTGATTGGCTGGGGATTGCTTGCCAGCGAATCACGCGCAATTTTACATGGGGAGAATGGCAATTATATTTCCCTGGTCAACCCTATCGCCTCATTTGCTCCCAGTGGCCAGCACATCCTTCGGTGCCAGAGGGGGAACGAGCACGATAAGCTATCTCTCATCCAAAAAAGTGGATGGGGAACGGCCACCAGCCTTAAGACTTCGCCCAGTTATACCTTTTGCTAGGTGTCCTGCCGGCCACAGATGCTTAGCCAAACTGATGTCCGCATTCACGAACGCAGTCCCACCATTTAATCAATGACCCATGCTCACCAAAACCACCTACCTCACCTACACCCAATGCCCCAAAGCCTTCTGGCTAGACGCCTACCAGCCCCACCTGATTGCCCCGCCCGACCCCGCCGCCCAACGCCGCCTGCGCGCCGGGCAGGACGTAGACAAACAGGCGCGGCAGCAGTTCCCCAACGGCCGTCTCATCCCCTTCCGCCCGCAACCGGCCGACATGGCCGCACTAACGGCCCAGGCCATCACCGAAGGCACGGCAACCCTGTTCCAGGCCACCTTCGCCGTCGGGGACTTGCTCATCAAGGCCGACATCCTCAGGCAAACGGCCGTGGGCTGGCAGCTCATCGAGGTCAAATCCACCACCGGCTACAAAGCGGCCGACCACCTGCCCGACGTGGCTTTTCAGCTTCATGTGCTGCGCCAGGCCGGGCTGTCCGTCACGCAGACGAGCCTGATGCACCTGAACAAGTCTTGCCGCTATCCCGACCTGTCTGACCTGTTCATCCTGACGGACGTGACGGTCGAGGCCGAAACCTACCTACCAGAAGTGGCAACGGCCGTTGCCCGGATGCGCCACTTGCTCACCCAACCGGAAGCGCCAGCAGTGGGCATTGGCCGCCACTGCGCGGACTGCGCCTTCCACGCCCACTGCTGGCAAGGCGTGGATGGCTGGACCATCTACGACATCCCCTACCTGAAACGGGACAAAGAGGGGCAGTTAGAAGCGGCCGGCGTCTGTTACGTCGCCGACGTTCCGCCCGGTTTTGCTCTGGGCGACAAACGGGCCGCCACCTTCGTCGAGCGCGTCCAACAGCGGCAAATTGCTATCAATACCACCGCCATCCGCGCCGAGTTAGCGTCGCTGGTCTACCCGCTCTACTTCTTCGATTTCGAGACGATAGATTTTGCCATCCCCGCCTTTGCCGGCTGCGCCCCTTACCAGCAGACGCCCTTTCAATATAGCTGCCACATCCTGACGGCCGATGGCGCGCTGACCCACTGCGACTATCTGCATACCACGCCCGACGACCCGCGCCGCGCTCTGGCCGAATCGCTGCTCGCCCACATCGGTCCCACTGGCCATCTGGTGGCTTACAACATCCCCTTTGAACGCGGTGTCCTCCACCATCTAGCCGACCAGTTCCCGGAATACGCCAACCGCCTGCAGGACATGGCCAGCCGCCTGTGGGACCAACTGACGATATTCCGCCAGCATTACCATCATTACGGCTTTGCCCGGTCCAATTCGCTCAAGGCAGTGCTGCCGGTCATCGCGCCAGCGTTGAGCTACCAGGCGTTGGATGTGCAAAACGGGATGCAGGCGCAGGTGGTGTGGGAGGCGATGCTAGGGGAGGGGGAAACGGCCATTCAGTCCCAACTCGCCGCTCAACTCCGCGCTTACTGTCACCTGGATACGTTGGCGATGGTGGAAATCCACCGGGCGCTGCTAGCGTTGTGAGAGGGCGGAAACGGCCGTTTCCGCCTGCCAAAAGTATGATGCCCGCCTAGATCCTCCATTCGGCGCAAAAAGGGGCGAGTGTTGGCAATCAGCTTTGGGCTGTTCCGGTTATCCACAATGCCGCGGGATTCGGGCGGTGGAGATGAGAACGGCAGGGTAGGGCTACCTTGCTGGAAGTTGCGCTCCTGGAATTGACACAAAACTCTAACGATTGTGAAAGAAACAAAGGATTGAAGGTTATGGCTGAAAGTTCCAATC
>CAYONK010000313.1:0-6099 GCA_964405285.1 uncultured Ardenticatenaceae bacterium | reverse complement strand
CCCAATGGGGCCGGGTCAAAGTGAAATTCCCCTGGATGGCCGACGACGCCGAAAGCGATTGGGCGCGGGTCGTCTCCGCCGGAGCCGGGCCGGAGGCGGGCTTCTTCAACATGCCCGATGTGGGCGATGAGGTCTTGGTCGCTTTTGAACATGGCGAATTCAACCGGCCCCTCGTCCTTGGTGGTTTGTGGAACGGCCAGCACGCCGAGCCGCCGTCGGTGAGTGGCGCGGGAAGGGGAGAACGGCCGTTGCTGCGCACCTGGCACTCCCGTTCCGGCCACCACATCACCATGCACGACAACGCTGACAAAAAAATTGAACTGGAAACGTCCGCCGGGCACAAAGTCGTCCTGGACGATGCCGGGGGCAAAATTGAAATCGTCAGCAAAGGCGGCCTTGTTGTCACGCTCGACGACAACAGCAGCAAAATCACCATCGAAAGCGGCGGCCAGCTCGAACTCAAATCCAGCAGCAACATGAAACTGCAAGCCGGTGGCAACCTCGACCTGGAAGCCTCCGGCCAAGTCAACGTCAAAGGCGCAATGGTGAATTTGAATTAAGAGAATTTACCACGGAGACACGGAGGACACGGAGTTTTAAAACCTGTTTTCCTCCGTGCCCTCCGTGCCTCCGTGGTGCAATCTTCTGGAGAATCTATGACGACCAACATCATCGGCCAGGGTTGGGCCTTTCCGCCGCAGATTGGGCCACAGGGCGGCTTCGCTCTCACCCACGACCGGAACGAGTTAGACCAGGCCATCCGCATTATTCTCATGACCGCGCCGGGGCAGCGGGTGATGCGCCCCACTTTCGGCTGTCGTTTACACGATTTGCTCTTCGCGCCGAACAACAGCCATACGGCTGCTTTGGCCCGCCGTTACGTCGAAGAAGCGTTGGGCATGTGGGAACCGCGCATCCGCGTCCACAGTGTCAGCGCCCGCCCCGATCCGGCCGAAGCCGCCCGTCTGCTCATCGAAATCAGCTACGAAACCAAAGCCACCAATGACCGGCGGAGTTTGGTGTACCCGTTCTATCTCATTCCGGAAGAATGAAAAATTGTCAATGGTCAATAGCTAACTGTCAATTGTCAACGGTTGGCAATTGGCAATTGACCATTAGCAATTGACCATTCAGGAGTTTCTATGTCGCTAAACGCCCCAAAACTCGACGACCGCCACTTCCAGGATTTGGTGGATGAGGCCAAGAAGCGCATCCCCCATTACGTGAAGGAGTGGACCGACCACAACGTCAGCGACCCCGGCGTGACGCTGATTGAACTGTTCGCCTGGATGACCGACGTGCTGCTCTACCGGCTGAATCAGGTTCCTGACCGCCATTACGTGAAGTTTATGGAGATGCTGGGCCTGACGTTGCAGCCACCGCAGCCCGCCAAAGTGCCGGTGACCTTTTGGCTCTCCGCGCCGCAGACAACGGCCGTTACCATCCCCGCCGGCACCGAAGTCGCCAGCACCCGCACCGAGACGGAAAACTCCATCATCTTCACCACCGACGCCGATTTTGTGGTGCAGCCGCCGGAATTAACGGCCGTTCTCTCCCGCATCGCCGCCGGTGAAGGGCAAAAGCAGTACCGCGAGCAAAACCTGCGCCGCCTGGCCGCCGGGTTTGAAGGCTTTGAAGCCTACTCCGGCGTCCCCCAGGTTGACGACGCCCTCTACTTCGGCTTCGCCAACGACCTCAGCCACCACATCCTCGGCTTCGAGCTGGATTGCGATTCGGCCGGGGGCGCGGGCATAGACCCCACCCTGCCGCCGGTGGTTTGGGAAGCGTCTACCGGAGATAAAGACGGCCGTTGGCAGCCCTGCGCCATAGACCTGGACAGCACCAAAGGCATGAACGTCGGCGGCCAGATACACATCCACCTGCCCAAAATGGGCCGCTACGCTGTCAACAAGCAAGAGCAATACTGGGTCCGCGTCCGCGTGCGCGAGATTAGCGCCGCCGAACGGCAGGACGGCATGAGACCTTACCAGACCTCCCCCCGCCTGCGCCAGATTCAGACAGCCACCTGGGGCGGCTGCGCCCCGGCCACCCACGCCCAACAGATCGAAAACGAATTCATCGGCCAGAGCGATGGCTCCGCCGGGCAGCGCTTCCGCCTGCGCGTCACCCCCATCCTGGCCCGCCAGCCGGAGGAGACGCTGCTGGTCCAGGTCGAAGGCGAGGCGCCCCAGCCCTGGCAAGAAGTGGCCGATTTCGCCGATTCCGACGCTTACAGCCCCCACTTCACCCTGGACAGCCTGGATGGCGAACTGCGCCTGGGGCCGGCTGTGCGCCAGCCCGACGGCACCATCAAGCTCTACAGCGCCATCCCGCCGCGTGGGGCCAATCTCCTCTTCCGCCGCTACCGCACCGGCGGCGGGCAAATCGGCAACGTCCAGGCGGGCATCCTCAACACCCTTAAGACGGCCATCCCCTACATCGCCCGCGTGCGCAACCGGGAACCGGCCTGGGGCGGCCTGGACGCCGAAACGCTGGAAGCGGCGATGATGCGCGTTCCCAAGCTGCTGCGCTCGCGCAACCGCGCCGTCACCGAAGATGATTTTGAATTTCTGGCGCGGCAAGCCCTGCCCGCGGCAATTGGCCGGGTGAAATGTTTGCAGCCCCGGCCGTCGGCCGCCGGGCGCGTCGCGCCAGGGCAGGTGTATGTGCTGATTGTGCCTCGCGCCGCCAACCCGGCCGGTTTCCTGGCCCCGGCCCAGTTGGAACCGGCCAGCGACCACGTAACCCGGCTGGAGAGCTACCTGGATGAACGCCGCCTGTTGACGACCCAGCTAGACATCCGCCCTCCGGCCTACCGTTGGGTGGCCGCTCGCGTGCAGCTTCGCGCGGCCCCTGGCATCAATCAGGCCGACGTGGAGAGCGAGGTGCTGGCCCGGCTCTATCGCTTCCTTAATCCACTTACCGGCGGGCCGCGCGGCGACGGCTGGCCGTTTGGCCGGGAGCTTTACCTGTCGGACGTGTATCAGACGCTCCAGGGGTTGCCCCACGTGCAGTTTATTCGCAACGTGGACCTGTTTGTGGCCTCGCCGGGAGGCGGGCCGCAGGGGGAGCGGGTGGAGTCGGTGGAGTTGGTGGCGCATGGGGTGATTGTGTCCGGCCGGCATGAGGTGGTGTTTGGGTGAGAGGGTTGGTTCGTTGGATGGTTGGATAGCTGGATAGTTGGTTAAGAGAGGTTTTGCATGAGTAAACAGAAGCAAGCGCAAACGTCGGAAAAACAGAGGCAACGGCCGTTGTCTGGCAGCCACACCAGCATCGGGCAACGGGATATGGCTGTACCTGCCAGCCCTCTGCCCGACCACGCCACGACACGGCCGTTGCGCCAGGCGCAGATGTTGCAGATGCAGCAGCAGCAGGGGAACACGGCCGTTATCCAACGCCGCCGCCCAACTACTACAATCACTTTTGAAGAAGGCGATACCATCACCAGCGCCACGTTCAATTTAGGGCGCGCCGGCCGTCGCCCTTACGACGTTATTCAAGATCACGTCACTCGCGTGACGACGGCGCTAGACAATATGCGCACAGGGGAGCTTGGGGCAATCGAGCAATTCCTCACCCACATGGCTTTTTCTAGCTCACAGGAGGCGCAGCCCGACGTACTCGGCGCGGTCTTTAAACATGTTGGTAAACAGTTGATGGATTTGGCTATTGGGCGTCTACCGAGCGTGGCCGGTATTCCTGCCTCTGCAATTTTTGACGTCATCGAGGCGATGACCGATGAAATGGAACGCGCGGCGGCGGCCCAGCAGTCGTACCAATTGGCTAATTTCATGACCACGCTCCGCAACAGAACCCTCACTGCGTATCAGACGGCCATCACCACCATTCAGACAGACAGCCACCAAGAATTGGACCGGCAGTTTACAGAAGCGGATGGTTCTTGGGATGATGGCGAAGCGATAGTCGTAGGGGAGAAGGCGACTTTTTTACGCGAATTGGAGCAGCGTGGCCGGGCGATGTTGGCCGCTGTGCCACAGCCCATTCGATATGAAGAAGCATTGTTATCTCGTTGGATTACCGATCGCCGGGCCGGAGGAGAGGGGTTGAGCGGCTGGGAAGGCAATGGTAAGGTTCAATTGAAGTTCGACACCGAGGTAAGCAATGGCAATTACAGCTACGAATTCCAGAGCGCTAAACTGTTTACCGCGTCTAAATCTGGTAATGCGGCCGATATGTTTACGCGGGTGATGAATGAGCAGAATAAGAAGGTGTATGAGTTAGGTGTGCCGGTGCAGGTGATGTTGCGGACGGCCAATATGATGCCTGGCGGCCGCTCATATTTCGCTTTCTGGATTTACGGTCCGGATCATTATGACCGCACCCATTGGCACGCGCCGGCAGCCCGCGCCTGGCGCAATATGCCCTGGGAACCGATTGACAGCGTGCGGCGAATTGAAGGTGGTTAAGCGCATGGTCAGGAGCGGGGTATGACCCAAAAGTCGCGGCAGGTTATGGCAGTGCCTGGTCGGGTGGTGGTTGGGAAACGGCCGTTTCCTACAGTCTCTAGCCCATCCCAAATCCCGACCAACCGTCTGACTGATCAGCCAGGCGCACTGTATCACCCGACGATGGCTGCGCTGCGACAAACGGCCGTTTTGCATATGCAGCGCACCGTAGGTAACGCTTGCGTTGGTCATGCTTTGCGCACAACGGCCGTTCAGCGGCGGCGCGGCTCGCCTGCTGCCGAACCACCCGAACGGACTGTCGCCGAGCAGGTTATGAACCAATTGCAGGCAAGAGGCGGCATTACGGTAGCCGTTTACGTCTATCGTACAGCGCGGGCTGCGTCTGAATTTCAACGTCAGGCCAGTCAATACGCTGAAGATCACCAGGCTTTGGGTATCTCTGGCGGTCGTGTTCGTCCGGGCGCAGCGATGGAGATTGAGACCGGAGTTTCAGACAATCTGCGCGCTTTGCAGCTGGGCATTCAGGCCCTTTTGCTACGCCATCCCGATTTAACCGGTTACCAATCTATCCCTATTCCTATTCGCACCCTTGCCATTTTCACGCACGGCGGACAAACACAGCTACAGGCTGGTCCCCATGCCGCCTGGGTCCGACGCTCGCTGGAACCCTGGGTTGAATCCATCGCGCCTTATCTTGCACCCAGCCCGCGCGTTTTGCTGTTTGCCTGCTCTGTCTCCGGCGACCCACCGCGTGGGCTGCCCTTCTCCGAGGCGTTGCGTGAAATGCTGCAAGATGCGCTGGAGCAACAATATGGCCCAGGCACAGAAGTCGCGCCAGAGGTTTGGGGTCATACGCGCCCCGGTCACACGACGGCCAACGCCTTGCTGCGTGGTTTTAGCGGTGGGCCAGTTTCCTCCGCCGGAGAAGATCTGTTGGTTATCAGTCGGGATCGGCTGACCAGGTTGGCAATTGAACGATCCGGCCGCGCCACAGCTTTAACAGAGCGACAGCAAACGCAAATCGAAGCTCTGGCCTGGAGGTCCATGCGCAAGGTGTGGCGCGCCGAAACAGGCCGCCAGGCCCCAACCAACGTCTTTATCCGCGAGATTCCCCAAATGGGCATTGATCGGGTCTGGCGCATGATTTCGACGCCGATGACCCCGAACGTCTCCGATTTAGGACTGACGCCTGAAGCGGCTACACGATTGGTGGAGGGGCTTTATGTGTTCCAGGAGCGGTTTACTGATGAACTGGACCGTTTAACCAACAGAGTGCGCAGCCTCCGGTAGCGACTGAAGATCGGTGGGAGAGATACGATGAGTGAAAAAATCAAATTTCGGTTCAAGATAACCGGCCCGGAGATGTCTGGCATGGTTGCGCTGGTGGGTGAAACGGCCGTTATCGGCCGCCAACCCGGCGTAGACATCCTGCTCGAACACCCCCTCGTCTCCCGACGCCACGCCCAACTGATCATCACCCCCACCACCTGCGAACTCACCGACCTGGGCAGCAGCAACGGCACGCGGCTCAACGGCGCCCCCCTGCCACCCAACGCCCCCACCTTCCTCAGTCAGGGTGATGTGATCGAGATTGGGCCGTTTAAGCTAGAGCTAGAGCGAGAGGAAGAGACAGAGACAGAGCGAGAGGAAGAACCAAAACCAGCCGAAAAAC
>CAYONK010000312.1:0-6108 GCA_964405285.1 uncultured Ardenticatenaceae bacterium | reverse complement strand
CTTGGTACGGGTGGGAACGGCTTCGTTCTGACCCTTGATGATATCGCTCAGCCAGAGAACATGTGTCGGGACTGTAACCGTATAAAAAGTTCCGCCGATTGCGGGATTGGTAATGGTTACTTTGGTTCCCGAAGGAATTAACTCGGATGATACTATGATGGCATCGGTTACCCATTCGTCTGCAAAATCACTGACATTGGTATAGGTAGCAAGTGTTTTAATGCTGTTGTCCACATCGCTGTTATCTTCAATGTCTATAAAGGCTCTTTCCATGAGTCCTGCTTTCTGGAGTTTTGCCATCAGAGCATTTAACTCATCCTTAAGCGCGGAAACTGTGCTTGCAGTGCTTACTAACTGTCCGACGGCAGGCTTTAAGACCATGCCGCCATATGTCATCTTTCCTTCATCTGAAATCCTGAGTTCACCGCCGATGACAGTTTTTTCTCCGTCTTGCTCGGTATAGTTTTTTACGTTATAACTCATATCGCACCTCCGTTAAGCCTTCTGCTGAAGCACCTTGATGGCTTCAGGCAGAATGAGTTTGCCATCCAAACGCTGTGCGGCGAGGAATCCGACTTGACCTGTTACCGCATATAGCTCGTTAAGCCTCTTAAATGTACGTCCTTGTCTGTCTGCTATCCAGTAATAGCTGAAATCACCGAAAGCAATGGTTTTTGCTCCCGATGCTATCTCCGGCACATAAGCGGAGGTAGCTATTTTCTTTCCGAGTATGGTATCTGAAGAACCTGCCTGCAGGGAAGGCTGCCATAGATATTGTCCCTGTCAGTCCTTAAGCTTTCTGATGGCTTTGACCGTTGACTCGTTGGTAACAAATACGGCATTTTTGCGGTAAGGGCTTCTGAGGGAATAAAAGAGATCAATGATTTCATCAGCTGTTACCGCCGTTGCCGATGCGGAAGTTACTCCTATCTGTGCTCCGGCTGTGGAGTTGAATATACCGGTGGGTTTGCCCGAACCGTCGCCGTTAAAAAAGGAGTCTTCCTCTTTATTACCGATACGGCGTCCGAATTCCTTCGATATATATCCCTGAAGGTCGAACACGCTGTCGTTAAGCAACTCTTCCGAAACTTTTATCATCGTTCCAAGCTTGAAAGCCCCTATGGAAGTCTGACCAAACACATCGTCGCTCTCGGGTATTGTGCCTTCTTCATCTATCCATGAAGCCGTACCCTTGGAGGATACTATAGGAATTTTTCTGTCACCGCTTGAGGTCTGGATAACATGGGCAAGCTGACGGAAAATATTTTCTTCCTCAAGGCTTTGAACTAAAGTTTGCTCAAATTCGTCGGGAACGAGGTAACCGCCTTCGCTGTCGGTTCCTATTTGAAGTGCGTTAAGAACCTCGTAGCCGGGGGTTTTACTGCGTATAACATTCCAAAAAGCCTGCTTGTATTCATCTGTAGCCCTGCCGGTTTTGGTCTTAGAGTTGGGTGTGGCAGGCTTGCCGGTAATGGGATCGGCAGTCGGCTTGTTCAATTCGGCGTCCAGAGCTGCCTGACGCTCTAAGCGGTTGATTTCCTTACCGAGCGACACAACGTCATTCTCCATTTTTTCGTATGTGGAAACATCCTCTGCACAGAGCAGACCGTCACTGCCACGCTTGGTGTCGAGAAACGCTTTAGCAGCGTCCCATGCCTTTGCGCGTTTTTCGCGCAGTTCAAGAATTTTACTCATTTTGTTTTCCTCCTAAAATTTAGTGTTGAATTAAAGAGAGCCGCTTTTCCAGCGACTCAATCGGTGTTCCTGTTTTAACAGGTGGTTTCTTTGGGTTTACTTTGTTCAGCAGAGAATTCGTGACGGCTCGGCGGCTGAATGCGTATGTGATATCTTCAGTCTGCACACGCTTTTTTTCATCCTCCAGAACCCCGTCCGCAAAGCCGAGTTCAATAGCTTTGTTTGCATTGAGCCAGGTTTCAGCATCCATAAGGTGGGAGAGCTTTGCCCTTGACTGCCCGGTCTTTATTTCATAAGCGTTGATGATACTTTCCTTTACTTCCGAGAGCATAGATATGGATTTTTGCATTTCCTCGCTGTCACCGATGGCAATGGTTAGCGGATTATGCACCATCATGAGTGCAGTCGGTGCCATAAGCACCTTCGTCCCGGCCATAGCTATAACGCTTGCTGCAGATGCTGCGATTCCATCGATCTTGACCGTAACCGAGCCTTTGTAATCCATGAGCATGGCATAAATCCGACTTGCCGCGATACAGTCGCCGCCCGGCGAGTTAAGCCAAATAACAATGTCACCCTCTCCAGTGGTCAAATCAGCTTTGAACGCCTTGGGGGTGACATCATCATCAAACCACGATTCCTCGGCAATAACGCCATCAAGGTAGAGTGTTCGGACGCCGGATTCTTCGTCCCGCGCCCAGTTCCAGAATTTCTTCATTCGGTTTCCTCCTTTTTTGTTATAATTTTGTTTGCGAATGCACCTGCGTCCTGTAATTTTGTCATCGCACCGTTGATGAGATAGAGATCACCGCCAAGCTCCACTGGGATACGGTCAAGGTTTTCCAACGCCCGTATATCGTTGGCACTCATCCAGCCGTTCTGTCGCGCAGTTGCATAACCGCTCATACGGGAAACATAGTCGCCGCGAAGAAGACCGTCTACATTGAATTTGATGAACACGGTCGGCTTTTCGCTTTCCATTAGCAGGGCGCGGCACATGGACTGCTCCCAGCGCACCACCCACGGGTCGAGTGTATATTTTACAAATTCCAGCGACTGCTGCTCAATGTTGCTGAATGAGGATTTCTCCAAATCGGCAAGCATATGCGGCGGTACCCTGAAAATGCGGGCGATCTCGTTTATCTGAAACTTCCGCGTTTCCAGAAATTGCGCCTGTTCGGGTGAGATGCCGATGGCTTGGTATTTCATGCCTTCTTCCAGCACAGCCACCCGGTGGGCGTTTGTCGAGCCTTGGTAGGCGGCGTTCCACGATTCCTTGACCTTCTGTGGGTCTTTAATAGTGCCGGGATGTTCAAGTACACCGCCCGGCGCGGCACCGTTAGCAAAGAATTTCGCTCCGTATTCCTCGGTCGCGATTGCCAGTCCTACGGCGTTTTTCGCCATAGCAATCGGTGAGTAACCGACCAGTCCGTCAAAGCCCAAGCCGGGAATATGCAGCACATCGGACGGGTCGAGGTAGACCTGACTATCTTTTCCGAGCGTAGGTGCATCTTCTGTGCTTCGCTGATATAAATAGAAAAGCCGACCGCTTGAATCACGATCGACCGTCATTTTGTTCGGCATGAGCGGATAAAGGGCGATAACCTCCCCTCGGGCATTCCGTATAATCTGTGCGTAAGCATTTCCCCACAACAAAAGATGACTCATCAGCGTTTCTCGAAACGCGAATGAAGTCATCTCAGGGTTCGGCTCATCATGTAGCAATTTATATATTGGATGTTTAAGGTATTTTTCCTTACCACCCGAATCGTTGTACTTGTACACATGGAGCGGCAATCCGGCCAATGTCTCGGACAGTATCCTCACACAGGAGTAGACCGCCGTCATTTGCATGGCTGTATGCTCGTTGACAGGTTTTCCGGCAGTCGTGCCTCCGAAAAAGAAGCTGTATCGGCTGCCGCCAAGTGCATCTTTAGGCTTGTCGCGCGCCTTGAATATTCCTTGTAAGATTCCCATAGACATTAATCTCCTTTAATAAAATACAAGCAACCCACGTTGGTCGTAAATCGAAGTGCCTGTTTCTCCGCCGCACCGAATCGCGCGGTCAAGTGCCATAATAGTGGCAACTGCTCCGTCGATTTTCTCGGTGGATTTTTCTTTGTCCGCTTTTATATTGCCTGCCGGGTCGGTTCGGATAAAGATGTTATCCATCATCCACCGCAAAACGGGATGCCCACCGTGGGCGAGCTTTTCCTCAAGTGTCAGTTTCATAAGTTCCTTAGTCGGAGGAGACATATCCTTGAATCCCTGACCAAAAGGCACGACCGTAAAACCGAGATTTTCAAGGTTCTGCGTCATCTGAACTGCGCCCCAGCGGTCGAAAGCAATCTCGCGGATGTTGTATTTTGTACCAAGTTCCTCAATAAAGGATTCAATGTATCCATAATGAACTACATTGCCTTCGGTAGTTTGCAGAAAGCCTTGTTTGTGCCATACGTCGTAATTCACATGGTCGCGTCGTACACGCAAATCGATATTGTCTTCGGGTATCCAGAAGAAGGGTAGCACACTGTACTTATCATCTTCATCTGCTGGAGGAAAGACCAG
Source organism: uncultured Ardenticatenaceae bacterium (assembly GCA_964405285.1). GTDB lineage: Bacteria > Chloroflexota > Anaerolineae > Promineifilales > Promineifilaceae > Leptovillus. The sequence goes on along the minus strand of CAYONK010000312.1, from coordinate 1,845 downwards.
TACGAACGCCGTGATGTCAGTGGAAGAGGAAAGGTCGAGACCACCATAGCAGACACGCCCTTGCAGACTATCTTTGTTTACGGGGAATGTGCATTTATCCCATTTGTCCATGGGCATCCAGCGCACAGCCTGCTTGACCCATTGATTCAAACGAAGCTGACGAAAACTGTTCTCCTCGGCAGGATTCTGCCTTGCACTCTCACAGGCAGCTCTTACCTTGTCCATACTGACAGTAATGCCGAGGGAGGGATTCGCTTTTTTCCACACCTTCGGATCAGTCCAGTCCTCTTCGGGATCGGCACCGTATATCACGGGGTAGAAAGTTGGGTCGTGCTTTCTACCGTTTATAATGTCAAGCGCTTTTTGGTGTACTTCCCAACAGATGCTGTTTTGGTTATCCCCGGCGGTGGTTATAAGAAAATACAGCGGCTGCATTCTCGCATCACCGCTACCCTTGGTCATAACATCGTAAAGCTTTCGGTTTGGCTGTGTGTGAAGTTCATCGAAAACGACACCGTGGGTGTTGAAGCCATGCTTGTTGCCGACATCAGCGGATAGCACCTGATAGATACTGCCAGTCGGCAGATAGATGAGCCGCTTCATGGAATCAAGGATTTTTACCCGTTTCGACAGTGCCGGACACATTCGCACCATATCCGCCGCCACGTTGAAAACGATGGAAGCCTGGTTGCGGTCAGCGGCACAGCCGTAGACCTCGGCGCGTTCCTCGTTATCGCCGCAGGTGAGCAACAGGGCAACAGCCGCCGCAAGCTCAATTTTTCCCATCTTCTTTGGGATTTCAATATAGGCAGTGTTAAATTGCCGATAACCTCGTGGTTCATTTTCTTTTTTCGTCTTCAAAGTTCCGAATACATCACGGATTATCTGCTCTTGCCAGTCGATTAGTTCAAACGGTTTACCCGCCCATGTCCCTTTGGTGTGGCAGAGGGCTTCGATAAAAGCCACGGCATAATCAGCAGCAAATTTGTCATAAACCGAATCCACATTTTTAAACCGAGTCGGTTTGTATTTCTTGAGTTTCCGTATATCCGCCACCTCCTTCCGCAGAGCATAAAAATAGACCCGCCATTGGCAAGCCTTCAAAATCTATTTGTACGAGAAACAGAGCCGATTCCGGCAATGTTCTCTGATTTGTGTTTAGTTATTTATTTCTCTTCACCAGTCAGAATGAAACGAGCATAGGCACCCGTGTTATCAGCGAGAAAAGAAATTAACTCAGCGTATCCCTCACGCAGGGCGATTTCCTGCACCTTCGGCACATCAAACATATTTGTTTCACCAGTGGTACGGATGGCGAGTATCTGTTCTTTCACCTTATTGTCCATCGTATGTCTCCATAGAATCCTCGACAGCTTGTTTTAGTATACCGATGTCGAATCCAGCGCTTTTATATCCTTCCAGTATCACGCTGTAGTAATAGCAACTTGGAGCGCCAGGCGATCTCTCATCGTTCATGATGTACACCATTGTATCCACCGATTTCCTGCCGTGCTTCACTTTGACCGTTTCCTTGCGGTAGAGGAATGGGAATCCCTCGTAGCGGTCGAGCGCTGCTTCGTCGGCAGGGGTAATCTCCCACAGCAAGCAAGGAACAGTCTTGCCCTTTAAAGGCTCAACGGTTGCCACAGAGCCGCCGTATCCTCCACGGAAAAGCAATCGGTAATCCTTAAGGAAGGTCGCCCCGACAGGCTTTGCCGTGGGGCAGCGATGCGCCATCTGCTCCAAATTCAGATTGGAGCCGTATGCCAAGTAAAGTTTTTTATCCATAATGCGTATCCTCCTTTTTCTTGACGGGCAGTTTAGGCTGCCCGAAATCGCCATGCC
>CAYONK010000311.1:0-6125 GCA_964405285.1 uncultured Ardenticatenaceae bacterium | reverse complement strand
GCCCCAGGCCATATTGCCAGGCAGCCAACAGGGGGTCTTCCTGGTGGGTGTTCAGGATCAGTTGGGCGGTCGCTTTCGGGCTGGTTCCGACGTAGCCGTAGAGAGGGGGAACGGCCGTTATCCCCGCCAAAATCGGGCTGCTGCTCACCAGGCTGGGGAAGAAGCGCTCTTCGATCAAATAGCTGCGCTGGATGGCTGTCGTCTCCTGGGTGAAGATTTGCGGCAGGTTGGCGGCGCGGTCGGTGAGGTGGAAACGGCCGTTGCCCCGTTCCGCCATCTGTTGCAGCCAGGGCGTATCTATCCCCTGCCCGATGCTCACCATCGAGATGGTCACGCCCTCGGCCGTCAGCGCGTCTAGCAGCTCCGGCACCCCTTCCTTTTGCTCCGCGTCCGCCCCATCGGCCAGGACGATGATGTGCTTTACCTGGCTGCTGCTTTGCGCCAGCGCCTCAGCCGCCGCTTCCAGGCCGGTGCGCATGTAGATGCCGCCGCCGCCCGCCCCCATCTGCCGGATCAACTCAATGGCCAGGTCGCGCTCCCCGGCCGGCAGCGGCCCAATTGGCCCGGTCACTTGGGTGTCCACCGGCAAGACGGTGATCTCGTCGAAATCATTGAGCAGTTCCACCACCCGCACGGCCGCTTCCCCCGCCAGTTGGATTTTCGTCAGCCCCCCTTCGTCCATCCCCATACTGCCGGAGCGATCTATGACAATCACGATACTCACCGAGGGGAAGCGCTCCTGGTCTTTAATCTGCATCTCCACCGGCAGCGCCGCCTCTAATGGCGTCTGAAAATAGCCGCCCATGCCGAAGCTCTCCGGCCCGCCCACGACGACCAGGCCGCCGCCTAGATCGCGCACGTAGCTTTGCAGGGCGAGCATTTTACGCTCGGTTAACTCTTTGGCGTTGACGTTGACCAGGACGACGCTGGCGTAATTGCTTAACGCCGCCAGGTCGCTGGATAACGTGGTCGGTGTCACCCGGTCCACCTCCAGACCGGCCGCTTCCAACGCTAATCGAAGTTGGGGCGACTCGTCGAGGCGTGGAGTGCCATCGTCGGCCAGATCGTCTTCGTGGGCCACCAACAGAACGCGCGGCGGCCCTGTGATCTCCGTGAAGGCGGCCAGTTCATTGTTTTGGTAGAAGGTGTCCTGATCGGGGGTCAGTTGCACGCGATACCGGGCGAATTCCTGCCCGGCCACCTGCAAACGAACGGCGAAGTTGTTGATACCGCGCCGCAGTTCGACGCGCTCTTCATGAATGATGCCGCCGCCGGAGAGAATACGCAGGGTGGCGGGCATGTTGGCCGTACTTTCGGCCGTCACGTTAATGCGGAAACTTTCTCCCTGGCTGATGCGCGTCGGCGCGTCTACCTGGGTCAGCAGCGCTTCAAACTCTGGCGCGTCACGAAGCAAAGGGACGACGTCTATTTGCACGCCAGCGGTGGCAGCCAGGCGAGCAGCGGCCGTCGCATCGCCCAGGTTGTCGGCCCCATCGCTGAGAATGACCAACCGACGGCCGTTTCCCGCCGGGAACAAGGCCATGCCCAAACGGATGGCTTCCGCCAGGTTGGTTTGCAGACTTTGCGGCACAGAAGTGATCGGGCCGAGTTCGGTCAGACCGCTCATCGGCCGTTCCACCAGGGCGTTTCGGCCAAAGACGATGACGGCCGCCTGGTCATTCGGCCCCATGTTGGCCATCGCCTCGCGCACAAAGGCTTCCGCCTGCTCTCGCTGCTCCGGCCGGATCGAGTCGGAGGCGTCTAGCAGAAAGACGACGGCCAGGTCATCGGCGGCCCGCGCTAATTGCAGCCCGGCCAGGCTGAGGATAAGCAGCAACAAGATGATCAGGCGCAAGCCCAGGCTGACCCTTTCTCGCCAACGACGGGGGGTATAACGGCCGTTACTCCCCCGCCCCAACCAGATGGCATAGGGGAAAAACAGGAGAAGCAGCAGCAAAGCTGACGGAAAGGTGAAATTCATGGAAGAATAAGCGCCCCGGCGAAGGTGATTGGTCCTGATACCTGAAACCCGCTCCCCGTTTTCCGCAGACGCTCCCCATCAGAGCGCCTCACAGAACCCCACCTGCCGCTCACAAAACACAGCTCACGGCTCACGGCTCACGGCTCACAACCCACCACCTCTCTACTCCGGGTAAACCAGCGGCAGGTAAATAGTGAAAACACTGCCCGCACCATAATGGCTGCTGGCGGTGACGCGCCCGCCATGCGCCACAATGATATATTGCGTCAGAGCCAGCCCGATGCCCAGTCGTTTGGCGCTATTCCCATTAAGCGCTAATCCGCTGAGGCCGTCCCAGATCGTGCCGATCCGCTCTTCGGGGATGCCCACGCCGGTGTCGGCGATTTGCAGGTAGAGGTCGCCCCCTTCGATGCCGCTGTAGAGATGGACTTCGCCGCCGATTTTGTTGAATTTGATGGCGTTGTGCAGCAGATTTTGAATCGCTTCGCGCAATTGCCCGGCGTCGGCCAGGGTGGCTGGCAGACTGTAATCTGGCTCGTGGTAAGCCAGTTCGACCTGGCGCGTTTTTGCCATTGTTTGCAGGGCGCGCATGGCGCTTTGGGCTACGTCCGCCAGTTGGACTTGCTCCAATTGGAAGGGTTGGCGCAGCCGAACGCGCCCGGCCAGGTTGATCAGGCTGTCTAATGGCTGGCGCAGGCCATTTATCTCTCGTTCCAGGTCAGCGGTGAGGGTTTGGCTGTCGCCGCCGGCCGCGCTTCTCTGTAGTTGTTGCAATGTTGCCTGGATGGGGGTAAACGGCCGTTTCAACCCCGGCGAGATAAGCTGAATACATTGATCATACAGGTTCGCCATTTCGCGTAGCTGCCGATTTTGCCAGGCCAGCGTCTGGTTCAGGCGAAAACTATGCTCGGCGATTTGTCGCAGCCCGGCCAACTGCTGCGCCTGGGCAAGCAGCGGGCTGACCTGAGCGCACAGCGCGGCCAATTCTGCGTAATCTCTCTGGTCATACGGCTCCCCGGACTGTTTGCGCCCCAGGGCGATCATGCCCACCAGATTATCGCCGCTGCGCAAGGGCGCGTAGAGAATGCGCTGCCATTGGTCCAGCACCGCTCGTTCTGCATCCGGCAACTGGCCGAAGCGCTCTGGCGCGCCCAGGTCATAATGAATCAAAGGCGTACTCCGCTGGCGTAAATGGTGGCTAAACGGGCTGTCGGCGGCGAATTCCGCTGCGGTCAGGGAAGGCGCGCTCAGGCTGGATAACGGCCGCAGCACCAGCACGCCGCCCGGCCCATCTTCAGCCAGGAAGAGCCAGGCGTCGTCGCTGCCCATCGTCGCCTGGGCCAGCCGCAAAAAGAGTTGTCCAATCTCTTCCACTCCGAGAAACTGACCGCTTGCCTGGGTGTAGGCCGTCAGCGCTATCTCTCGCCCGACGGCAACGGGCAAGAAGAGGCGGCGGGCTGCCTGATCGGCCAGACGATAGACAATCACCAGAGTTGTCGCCAACCCGCCGGCCGCCAGAATCACCATCAGGTCAGAGTCGGTGCCGGGGGGTAAGTAGGCGATAGCGCGTAAGATGACAGTCAGGGCCAGCCAGGTGAGGGCGAAAACGGCCGTTCCCCCAGCCAGCCGGTAGGCCAGTTGGCGAGCCGCAATCTGCAAATCCGGCAGCTGCCAATGCGTCAGGCTGATGGTTCCGACCAAAGTCGCCAGGATCGCCACCAGCACACCGCTCTCCTGCCAGAGCGACTGCCCCGGCTGCCGCACAGAGGTCAAGACGCCGCTCAGACCAAATAACGACAAAGTCAGCAACCAGTAACGGACCTGATTACGATAAAGGGAGGCTGGCAACGCGCGATTGACCTGCGCCGTCAAAAGCCAGGCGGCGATAAGCGGCAATACCCAACTGGTGATCCAAACGGCCGCCCACAGATAATAATGCGGCAGTGGTTGGCCGGGCAGCAAGACAAATGGCAAGGTGTCCGGCCAGAAAAGCGGGTCTAGCCCGATGGCGAACAGCCCTAAAATGGCGCTCAGGCTTGCGGCGAGCAGGGCCGGGCGGTCCGGGGCGTGCAAGTAACGCCAGGTGGTTAACAGCACCCCCAAAGCCACCAGGCTAAAAGCGTAGGTGGACACCTTGCCCCAGTAGAAAACGAAATAGGGGGAAAAGAGGTCGCCGCTGTACGCGCGTAGGATGCCGCTGGACCAAACGGCCGTTGCCAATAACGTAAACCCCCAACGGTAAACGACTTGCTGCCGCTTACCGCCGCGCCACCAGACATATCCCAAAAGGGCCAAAAAGCTGGCGGGCAAGGCGCTGAGGATGAGTAATTGCAGGGTGAAAGTCATAGGAGTGGGTGGATAACGGCCGTTTAACCAAATTTATCCCAAATTTATCCCAAATCCCTTTTGGGATAAATTGGGAAATGTCACTTCAAAATATAATACGTGCCCTTCTTGGAGCCGATCTTAAGCAATACGCCTCGTTCAATCAAGTCTACCATGTCCAGCCGCAGCGTCTCCGCCGAGACATCTGGGCAAAGTTGGCGATATTCCCGGTTGGTGATGCTGCCGTTTTCGCGGATGTAGGTGAGGGCGCGGGTTTGCCGCTCGTTCATGCTGCGTGTCCATTTGGGAACGGCCGTTCGCTCCCGCTTATTGGACAAAGTAACCGTGAACAGGTGGGAAGTCGCCCGGAATTGGGGCGGCGGATGGCCCGCCTGCACCATCTCCTCGATCATCATATCAATGCCCAGCCCCAACTCTTCGATGTAACCCCACTGATATAACCCATTCACCAGGCGCGGATTGCGCGAAAAATGCTCCTCCACCAGATTGTCTACCGTCATATAACCGGGCAGCCCGCCAGGGCTGATAATCTCCAGCCGGTCGGCATACATGCGAATTTCGATACGCCGCCCTTTTACGCGATAATCTCGATGGGCGATGGCGTTCACCAACGCCTCGCGCACCGCAAAGCGCGGATACTCTGTCAGTTCTTCGCGCTCCAGGTCGTTCACCTGCGCCCCCACGCGCATCTCCGCCAGAATGACGTTCCAGGCCCGCTCCACAATACGCGAAAGCGGTCCGCCAATCTCATCGCGCCGGCCATAACCAACGCCGCCATCTTCGCCACGCGGCTCCGTGCCGGGAAACCGCACAAATACCACGCCGCTCTGCGGAAAAAACGCCTGCGGGTTTCGCGCAAAAAGCAAAATACCGACAGTCGTGGGCAGCCCATCCCGGTCTGTCGCCCCGATGTCAAAGAGAAGCTCCTCGGTAGAGCTTGTTTTAGCCCCGCCCCGCGCCTCACGCCGTTCCAGATATTCGCGGATGATTTGTGAGTCCAGGTCAGATGGGCGCGCGCCAGGCACAACTTCCGTCTCAAATTCGGCGAAATTTTTGCTGTTAGCCAGGGCGCGGATTTCATCTCCGCTGAGGGCGCGGTTTTCCTGACCACTGCGCACGAGGACGCGACCATCCTGATAACTGTGCAATTCTGTGCTGCGCGGCACGTAAATACCGACCAGATTGCCCGTCTCTGTTTCGACCGGCTGCCATTGGGTAGGGATGGGCGGTCGGCACATAAAAGCGGCCTGGCGCAGCGCCCCCTCCGCCTCTTCTTCCCAAATGCTGTCCGTCGCCATTCCCTGGTCGTCCACGCCCAGGACAATCAGGCCGCCGTCGCCATTGGCCAGAGAGACCAGGCATTCGGCCAACAGTTCCACGTCGGCATAAGGCAGATAGACCAGCCGTTGTCCCGGTTTACTTTTGAGGATCATTGCCTGGAAAGGGCGGCCATCGCCGCGCCGACGATGCCAGCTTCGTTGCGCAGCAGCGCCGGGACGACGTCGGCTCGCGTGTTGATGTATTTCAGAAACTTCTTGTGTTTTTTACTGACGCCGCCGCCGATGATGAAGAGATTGGGCGAGAAGAGGAATTCGATGTGTTGGAAATAGATGTTCAAACGTGATCCCCATTCGGGCCAGCTAAGATCGTTGTCCTGGCGCGCCCGGTCGGAAGCGAACCATTCCACGTCGTGTTTCTGGTTGGGCAGGTAGAGATGGCCCAACTCCAGGTTTGGCACAATCTCGCCGCGAATGAACATGGCGCTGCCGATACCCGTGCCGAGGGTAAAAATCATCAC
>CAYONK010000310.1:0-6134 GCA_964405285.1 uncultured Ardenticatenaceae bacterium | reverse complement strand
AATCTCTAATTTCCAGTCCCTACTCCTCTCCAAAAGCCGGATAAACCGTTTGTCCGTGTTTTATAACACACTGCGTTATATTGTACACTAGAATGGGGCGCAGTGGGAGACCTGACAGGTTTTTGGAAACCTGTCAGGTCCGCGCGTGATGTAGCAAAGTGTCAACCTGGGTTGACACTTCGTTGACGCCGCTCCATTTTCTTTGTATCTTTGTGACTTGGTCCCTTTGTAATCAATTCCTCTCCCCAAACCAGGAGGTTTTATGAGTGAAATTATCGCTATCGCCATGCAGAAAGGGGGCGTCGGTAAGACGACGACCACGATTAATTTAGCGGCGGCATTGGCAGAAAACGGCCGTCGCGTCCTGGCGATTGATCTCGACCCCCAATGCAACCTGACGCAGCACGCCGGCTTCGATCCCGACCATATCTCGCCGACCATCTACGACTGCTTCAAGGCAGAAATTGATGGGGCGGAGAGCGACGTGCGCCCGGCGATTTACCAGACCGAGGAGGGCTTTCACCTGCTCCCTTCGCAGCCAGAACTGAGCCTGATCGAGCTGGCGCTGATCAACACCCTCAGCCGGGAGCGGGTGCTGGCGACCATCCTGGCCCCCATCCGGGCGCAGTACGATTACATCCTGATTGATTGCAACCCGTCGCTCGGCCTGCTGGTGATCAACGCCCTCACGGCCGCGCAAAGCGTCGTCATCCCGATTCAGACGGAGTACCTGGCGGCGCGGGGCGCGTTGATGATTTTGTCCAGCATCGAGACGGTGCGGCGCAAGAAGCTGAACAGCGACCTGAAAATTCAGGGCATTTTGCTGACCATGGCCGACACGCGGACGACGTTGACGAAGGATATTTTAACGGCCGTTCAACAACAATACGGCGAAAACATCCGCATCTTCGACACCATCGTCAAACGCTCCGTCCGCTTCGCCGAGAGCGCCGTCTCCGGCCAGAGCATCCTGGCCTATGACCCCAAAGGCCCCGGCGCAGCCGCCTACCGCGCGGTAGCGAAGGAGATAGTCGGATAGTCTGGTAGTCGAGTAGCCTTATAGTCAGACTACTCGACTACCAGACTACCAGACTAAAGGACTACAAGACTATATGGTTAAGAAACGGCCGTCTATCAACCTCAGCCGCCCCATCCCGCCCCAGAGCGGCGACCTGCAACATTTGTTCACCGGCCCGGACGACGTGGAGCAATCCGCCGGGCTGCAACTGCTCTCCCTACGGGTGGACGCCGTCCACCCCGACCCCAATCAGCCGCGCAACACTTTCTACGACGAAACCCTCCAAGAGCTGGCCGACTCCATCAAACAAGATGGCCTCATCCAGCCCATCGAAGTGACCCAGGTGCGGGCAGAGCAATACATGATCGTCCATGGCGAACGGCGTTGGCGCGCCGCGCAACTGGCCGGGTTGGAGACCATCCCGGCCGTCGTCCGCCGCCGCTCCTACGACGACGTCACCCGCTTCGTCCGCCAACTCGTCGAAAACATCCAGCGCGAAGACCTCAACGACCTGGACCGCGCCTACGGCATGGTCCGCCTGCGCGACCTGATGCAAGAAGAGCTAGACGCCCAACTACGCGAAGGGCCGGGCGACGGCAAGCCCCACTCTCGCTCCATCACCTGGGCCAAAGTCAGCGAACGGCTCGGTTTCACCCGCCAACGCGCCAGCCAGATCATCCAACTGCTCGACCTGCCCGAAGAGATTAAAGAGGCGGTGCGCCAGGGCGAGATCAGCGAGCGCGACACCCGCATCCTCAAGGGCCTCAAACCCTCGCAGCAGCGCGCCCTCTACCGCGCCCTAGACGCGGGCGACGTGGATAAAACGGAGTACCGCCAGGTGGCCCGCTACCTGAAAAACGACGCCCCCGAAGCCACCGTCCACCAGGCAATCCGCATCCTTAACCAGCCGCTTCCCCCGGCCAGCAAACAGGATGAACCCGCGTTCAATCCTTCACTCAGCGACCCAGAACCAGAGTTAGACCCCTGGGACGACGCCTTCGACCAGGAGGACGCCCAATCAACCAGCCAACCCACAAACCAACAAACCAACAAACCCACCAACCTCCACCGCCTGCACTGGATTCGCGGCCATCTCGCCCGCGTAACCACCCAACGCGCCCCCCGCGCCGAGCAAAAAGAGATGCGCCGCCTGCTGCAACTTATTCAGGAAGATGTCGCCTCGCTGCTCGCGACGCTGGAGGAATAGTCAATTGTTAATGATGAATGATGAATGATGAATGGTCGTTCATCATTCATCATTCACCCTTCATCATTATCCCCCGGAGGAGTCTATGACAGCAAAAACCATCATCATCACCGGCGCGTCACGCGGCCTCGGCCTGGCCATCGCCCGCGACGCCGCCGAATTGGGGGCCAGCGTGGTCCTTTTCGCCCGCTCGGCCGACAAGTTAGAGCAAGAAGCCCAATTCATCCGCGACGCCGGCGGCCGGGCGTTGGCCGTGCCCGGCGACGTCAGCCAGGAGGCGGATTGCCACCGCGTGGTGGAGAAGACATTGGCCCATTTCGGCCGGATTGATGGCCTGGTCCACAACGCCGGGGTCATCGAACCCATCGCCCCCATCGCCGAGGCCAGCATCGCAGCGTGGCGGCAAAGCCTGGCGATCAACATCCTGGGACCGATGATGCTCACCCAGGCCGCCCTCCCCTACCTGCGGCAAAACCGGGGGCGGGTGATCCACGTCTCCAGCGGCGCGGCCACCTACGCCATCCCCGGCTGGGGAGCCTACTGCACCACCAAAGGGGCACTGAATCAGTTCAACCGCGTCCTCTCCATTGAGGAGGAGATGGTCACCTCTATCGCCGTGCGGCCGGGGGTGATTGACACGGAAATGCAGGCGGTCATCCGCCAGATGGGGGCGGCCGGGATGCCGGAGAGCGCCTACCAGCGTTTCGTGAAGATGCGCGACGATGGCGAACTGCTGCCGCCGGAAGTGCCCGGCGCGACCATCGCCGTCCTCGCCCTCTTCGCCCCCCGCGACTGGGACGGCGATTTCGTCGCCTGGGACGAGGAGCGGGTGCAGGAGTTGGTGAGGATGTATGCCACGAGGAGGGAGTGATGAGTGCGGAATGCGGAGTGCGGAATGCGGAATGAAGAGGGCGCGTGTTCTGGCGCGTCGCGTTGACAATTGACAATTGACAATTAACAATTGACCATTGAATCTGAATGACGATTGGGGCATGTCACCAATCATTATGACAACCAGGAGGGCAGTGTAATGGCAACTTCGCAGCAAATCAAGCAGGCATTGGAAGCCTATTTCAATGTGGGGGAACTAAACACCCTTTGTTTTGACCTGGGCTTTCCTTTTGAGGACATCAAGGGGGACGGCAAAACCGAGACCATCATCGCCTTAATCGGGTATGCCGGGCGCATGGATCGGACGGGGGCGTTGATTGAGTACATCAACAAGGCCCGACCGCACGCCAGATTGTCGCCCGTGGCAGCCGATGAAGCCGCGCCTCCCCCAACCAACCCATCCAACCTACCCAATCCAGCGAACCCATCCAACCCACCCTCCATCCAATACCACTTCCATGGTCAGGTGGTAGGGTCGGCGATTGGCGGGGGGCAGGTGCGGGCGGAACACATCGCCGGCCGAGACATCATCATCGGGCAGGTTCCGCAGAGCCGGGAGGAATTTTACGACCAACTGGCGGCGCTGCGCCAACTGCTGACCGAAGCCATTGCCAACAAGGAAATTCCCGACGAGCGCGACGCCGCCGACGCGCTGGAAGATGTGGAGAACGCCCTCGCGGAAGCAGAAGCCGCAGAACCCCGCGCCAGCCGCCTGAAACGCTACCTGGAAGGCGCAGCGGAGATTTTGCAGGGCGCGGCCAAAGCGACGACGGCGGCGGGCAAGGCCGGGTTAGCGGTGCTGAAAGCGGCCCCCATCGCGGCGGCATTGGTGAAGGCGATTCAGGTTTTGTTTTAGCGACCAGCTTCCAAGCTGTAGGATTCGTCGAAAAAGGGTTGCCAGGGACAATGATGCAAACATCACCTACCTTTCATGAGCTTTTACAACAATTCAGCCAAATCGAGGGAATACCCATATCTGAAATAGCTCGCCAGTTATCCGTGCCAACACACCTTGTTAACAGTTGGATGACAGGGCAACGCATCCCAGAAGAACGGGATGACATACTTGTGATGGGAAGGGTGTTACGGTTGAGAGTAGTTGAAGTGGATCAACTGCTTGTTGCGGCTGGTTTTTCGCAGGAGTATCAGAAACAAAATAACCAACAACCTTCGGTCAGTTATAGTTTTTACGCTCCCGTAGTGGGTTCGGTTTTTGGAGAGGGATCGGTACAGGCTAATATGATCGCCGGGGAGAGCATCATCCCTGCTGAACAAACGAGTAACAAGATTGATTCGTGGCAACCGCGGCGGCTGCAACGGCCGTTTGGCCGGGAACCCGAAAAAGAGAACCTGCTCGCATGGTATCGCAAGGTATGTGAGACGCGCAGAGGCCACACCCTTGTGTTGATGGGACCCTATGGCAGCGGCCGGTTGGCTTTAGCCAAATGGCTGAGAGAGCAAGCCGATTCGCTGGGCAACGATTGCGAGATCGTCAACTTGGGCAAGGTTGACCCCCGTCAATTCCGGCAAACGGCGAGACAAAAAGCGAGAAAACGGCCGTTTCTCCTCATCGTTGACTGCCTGGAACGGGAAAACAGCCTGTGGCTGGACGAGCTAGGGCGGCTGGCCGAAGAAATTGCCGACGGCAAAGAACATTGCCCCATCGCCTTACTCATCACCCTGACCACTTCTTTGCCATTGGCTGAGATTCAATCCGAGCAACATACTGAACCGACCCGATTTGCGCAGCGCTTAAAGCGCTACAAGTGGGCTGATGACCTCTTTCTTGGCGAGTTATCCGCAGCCGAGATAGAGGCAGGCATTCACCCCGCCGACCCCGCATTGGCAAAACGGCTGCTGGCTCTGACCCAGGGCGAAGCTTTGTGGGCTGAAGCAATTTGGGAGGAATGGATTGCCGTAAACGCGGTCAAAAAAGATAAGAAGGGTATCTGGCAAGCGGCCAGCGAGACCGGGGATTTATCGGTCTATGGGGATGTCGCGGAATGGGCGAGGGAGTCTCTGGCTCTGCTGCTGGAAGGATGGGAGGAGATAGACCCACCATTCACTCTGGCTGAAGCTGAGACTATCCTCAACTGCGCCGCAATGGAAGGCGAGACGTTTACCGTTGAGGCTGTTGCCGCCGTTCTAAACCTGGATCGGGATGATCTGATTGATTTTTTCGATGATTTTTTAGGGCCTTATGAAGACCCCGATGACCCGGCAAATAACGAACCCGGCATCGTCGAAACAGCAGGCGCGGTGCATATGGACTCGCTTTTGCCAACGCGGCATGTCTGGGAATATCGTTTTGCCCGTCCCTTTTTACATTATGTCTGGTTGCAGTATCCACCCAGAAAACAGGAGAGACGCCTGTGGCAAAGCTCGCTGGGCCTGGAACTGGAACGGCTTTATCACCCTTATGGCGAGCGAATTGTTGAGAAGTTAAACCAGTTGGCGCCACACCTGGCAGAACCTTACCGACAAAGGGGCGCTAAGCGGGTTTCACTAACCACGCTGCGCTACCAGGTCAATATGCTGCGCGGCGACAATTTGGAAGATAAATACATCGCTTACCGGCTTTTTGACCTCGGTTTTCAATTATTAGGACGATTGGCAACCGAAGCACCCGGATTATGGCAAGAGGGAGTTGATCTGGCGCAGCAGTTAAAAACGGAAGCTGAAAAGTGGGAGGATGTGGAGTTTGAGGCTAAGGCTTGTGGATTTTGGTCCTGGCATTTGTACAATGCCGGTCGTTACCAGGAAGCCTTACCGCTGGAAACACAGGCCGTCGAGTTACATGAAAAAGCCCTCGGCCCCGACCACCCCCACACCGCCAGCAGCCTCAACAACCTCGGCGTCCTCCTGCAAGCCATGGGCGACCTGGCGGCGGCACGGCCGTTTTACGAACGCGCCCTGGCCATCCGCGAAAAAGCGCTCGGCCCCGACCACCCCGACACCGCCAACAGCCTCAACAACCTCGGCGTCCTCCTGCAAGCCATGGGCGACCTGGCGGCGGCA
>CAYONK010000309.1:0-6149 GCA_964405285.1 uncultured Ardenticatenaceae bacterium | reverse complement strand
GAAGGTCAGCGCCTGCTTCAACTCCCAAAACAGGCGGTTGAGGCGGGTATCAAAGATTTCGGTCTCTTGGTATTGCCATTCGTCAATCATGGTTATTTCGTCTTGTCATGAAAGCACCGGCGTAGGTGTCTTGCTGCAGACAATTGGGGGTTTAAAGATCAGGGTCTTTTGCCTCTCGTAGGGCTAAATGTAGGGGCGGGTCTTGTACCCGCCCAGTCTGGGGCGACCACAAGGGTCGCCCCTACATCTGTTGTTCTGGTTATTCTCTGTCCAGCAGGTCCAAAAGCGCCGGGTGAACATCAAACCAGGAGCCGTCGCCGTTGTATTCCAGGGCGGCCAACATTTGCAGCAGCGGGGCCATCACGGCCGGGTCATGCTTGTCGTTCCCATCACGAATTGCGCGAAGGATGGCTATCTGCTCCTGGGTGATGACGCGCCAATAGGTGCTGCGTAACTCAATGGCGGCTTTGGCGGCGTCAGCGGCGGTTACTTGCGCCCGACCCGCTTCCAGGGCAAAGTCTATGCTGGAACGGAGCAGGCGCGTCAATTCGCGGAAGACGCCGCCACTCATTCCGGCGATAGCCTCCAATGCCTTGTCTGTGATCAACTCCGGCATCATCCGACGCAGGATAAACATCTGCATGATATGGTAGCCGTCCCCGTCGCGGCGTTGGCGATGGCCGCGCTCGTGCAGGCGGATGTTGGGCAGAAAGACGGGTTCCATGCGGGCAGTGGGAAAAGAAGCATCGTAAAAGAGGGAGCTAGAGACGGTGTAGACGATGGCGCAGTTGGGCTGGCGCATGATGTCTTGCTGGCTGATAAAGATTTGCCGCGCTTTGTCGAGATCGGCAATTTTGTCCAGGTCGTCAATCAGCACCAGAGGCAGGCGCTGCTCTTTGGCGGTAATTTCAGCACTGATTTTATTGATGATGGCAACCAGTCCGGTGACATCCCGATCCAATATTGTGCGGATGATGTGGCGCGTTTTCGGTTCCAGCCTGATCTTACTGCTTAATTTGGCAAAGGGTGCGCCTATCTCTGCCCCTAATTCCGCGCCAAGTCGCCCCTTTTGCAGGGTGACAATTTCCTCTTCCAGCGTCCCGCGCCAGGCGTCCAACTCTTTTTGTAACTGATCATCCAGTTTGCGTTTGCCGCGTTGACGATATTGCTCATATAGCTGGCCGCCGATAGCCAGCAAAATCTCCTTGAAGTCTATGTCGTTCAAATCGGCGTGGTCGCGCATGGAGAAGTGGACTGTCCAGTACCGGGCTTGAATCTCAGGGTCGGCCGCCAGGCGGTACATTTCCGTAGATTTGCCGCAGCCACGATGACCGGAGAGGAAGTATTTGGGCGGGTTTTGCGATTGGCGCAGCAGCTTTCGCTTGAGGCGGGAGATGACGTTGTCTGGGCGCGGCACGTAGAAGGGGTGGTTTTCCCCTTGTGCGCCGGTTCGTAGTGGCACGTCTGGTTCAAAGTTGGACCAGGCGGTATCTAAATCTTGGGCAACGCGGTCGTCGAATTCCATAATTCTCTTCCTTTATGTTGAATCCTTCGTCCAAATTGTAGCACAGGTTGGCCTGATAAGTCTGGAGACCTGTGAGGTTTGTCCAACGTCACAACCCGGCCAACTCCACCGGCTCCAGTTCCGGGTTGGCGGCCGGGGCGCGGCCGACTTTGGCCATGTCTAGCCAACGGCCGTTTAGCTTCACCCGCACCACGTCAGCCGTAAAATCGTTGTTGGTCTCCCTGTCGTTGGTCAGCAGGGAGGAGCCGACGCCGTAGATGTCTACCGGCACATCGAGCTTCTCGAAGCGGGTGATCTTTTCCGGGTTGAAGCCGCCGGTGGCCACGATTTTGACGGCGCGGCAGTACGCCTGGGCCATCTCGATCTGGTCGGGGCGCAGCGCCCACGCTTCCCAGGCGGCGTCGAGCGCCTGGCGCACGTTGAAGACCAATCGCGGCGTCACCCCCAGGTCAAGCGCCGGGTCGCCGAGCGGCGGCACGCAGACATCGCGCAATGTGCCGCTGGTGTCCAGGCGCACGCCATACAGCACGTAGCGCTGCGCCTCCTCGTCGCGCCCTTCATCCAGGAGGGTGGCGTAGCGGCTGAACATGGCGTCCATCACCCGCAGGCTGTCGCTGATGGAGTCGTTGTTGAAGTCTACCAGGGCGATGCGGGGGATTTCCGGTGGGACGTGGGCGGCGAAGGCCATCATGGTGGCGGCGGTGTCGCTGAGGAAGCAGGCGATGGCGGCGTGGGCGACTGTGCCGCCGCCCGCGCCGCCCCACCAGTCGCCCTGGGCGTCGGTGGAGACGAAGGAGCGCAGCGTCCCGGCGAAGTCGTGGTTGAAGCGGGCGACGGCGATGTCGTAGCCGTAGCCGTCGGCGGCCTGGACTTCGTGCAGGTCGAAGCGGGCGGGGAAGAAGAGGACGGGTTTACCTTTGGCGGCGCGTAGGGTTTTGTAGACGTTGGTGGCGATGCGGCTGCCCCGGCTGAGGATGCCGAGCATGGGGGTTTCGAGGAGGGCGAAGTCGCGGTAACGGCCGTTGACCCGAATCACCGGCTGGACGCGCAAAGGGTCGCCGTGATATTCGGTGATGGCGCCATCGTGAACGGCCGTTACCGCCAAATCCTGCCACGTCTCTACCCAGTCGCCGCGCTCGTCAAAGTAGCCGGTGCAGTGGCGCAGCATCGCCAGCGCCTTGTCTACCCCCACGATCACTGTTTTGCCCGGCCGGCGGGTGAAGAACTGCATCTCCACCTCGATATCGCCGACGTTCAGGCCGGTGGGGTCTACCCCTACGTCGCGGGCGTATTGCCCCTGGAAGCCATTCGTCTGGCTGACGCCCCGCAGCATCGCCAGGATATTGGCGAAGTATTGATCGGAGTACCAGCCGCGCCGCATCCGCTCTACGTCCAGCTTAAAGACTTCGTTGGTTAATCGCTCGCCGTTAAAGATGCTCATATTTACCTTGTCTGGTTGCCTGTTGCCCGTTGTCCGTTGCCTGTTGCCCGTTGTCCGTTGCCCGTTGTCCGTTGTCCGCGGTCCGTTGTCCGCGGTCTGTTGTCCGTTGTCCGCGGTCTGTTGTCCGTTGTCCGCGGTCTGTGGTCCGTTAAACGGGTCACGGAACACAGCTTACGGAACAGGGATCACGGGATTGGTTTACGAATAGACCATTGGAAAGAATATGATATTATCATAGGAACCGACAGATACCCATCCCACGTTTTGGAGAGTCACCGAATACGCATGATAAAAATCGCCGCTTCTGCTCGTTTCTCTTTCGTCTTTCCCGCCGATCGTGTAACCACCTACGAGTTTTATAGCGACATTAACCGCCTGGTCAGTTACCTTCAACATATCGACTTAGTAAGTTCCGGCCCTGATCTTCAGTATCGCCTATATTACAACACCGTGGAATTGGGCACGTACCACATTCACGTCTATGCAGACGTGCGCATGGACCTGGTTCCCGGCCACCACACCATGCGCATGGTGCCAATTGAGAACCTGCCCCCTGTGGAAACAGATGTGACCTTCAACTCAACCACAACGCGCGGTTATTACAGCAGCGAAGCATTTTTTCACGACGAAGGGGAGCAAACGCGGGTGGAGTATGCCTTGAAGATGATGGCTAAACCGCCCCGGCCGATTGGGATGCGGTTTATGCCGGGAAAGATGGTAGACAAAATCGCCAACAACATCACCAATCACCGGATGCGCGAGATCGCCAATTTTTTCATCGAAAGCTCCATCGCCGACTATCCTCGTTGGCAGGCTAAACGATTGGGCCAGGTGTAAAGTGCCTCCACCCAACCAAGAGCAAATGGCGGCCCAGTCGCCGCCTTCTTTTATCCGCCGACACGGTCAGAAGCTGGCTGCGCTCGCCTTTTGGGGCGTGGTCCTGGGAAGCTATGGCTGGTACGTCCAAAGCAATGACCTGACGTTCGCCACTGCCGCAGAGGGAATGGCCCGCCTGATGACCGGCAGCGCGTTTGGCCCGCTGATCTACGTAATTGTCTATTGGCTACGGCCGCTTATCTTCTTCCCCGCTACCCTCATCACCGTCCTCAGCGGTTTCCTCTTTGGCCCGATTGGTATCTTTTACACCATCATCGGGGCAAACGGCTCAGCGATGGTCGCCTATCTCGTCGGTTACTTCTTCGGCCAGGACTTTCTCGCCGCCCAAGCAGATGAGAGCAACCTGATCGAACGGTACGCCGACCGGATGCGCGCCAACAGCTTCGAGACAGTGCTGATTATGCGCCTGCTTTTTCTGCCTTACGATCTGGTGAATTACGCTGCCGGGTTCTTGCGCATTCGCTGGCTGCCCTTTTTGTTGGCCACCGCCATCGGTTCAATCCCTGGCACGATCTCTTTTGTCTTGTTGGGCACTTCTTTTGGCACGCTGGAAGAATTGCTCGCCGGTGAGCTACAAGTAAATCCCCCGGCCCTCATCGCTTCGATTCTGCTCATCCTCATCAGCCTTGCCGGTTCACGGCTGCTGCGGAAGCGAGAAGCAAGGAAAGAGGCTTAACAACCGCGCACGAAACCCAGCCTTTGCTACCAATCTCCCCGCTGCTTCGCCAATTCCGGCAACACCTCTAACTCCAATTCTTTGACATAGTTGGGTAGGGTAGCGATGGCTGCCTCGAACTTCACCAGCCAGGTCAGCTCATTGCGCCGCGCTTTAAGGGTGTGCATGGCGTCTGGTGGGATTTGTAAGTCGTAGCTGTGGTGGATGGTGTGGCCTGCCTGGAATTGGCCGCCTGGCCGTTCACGGGTGAGGATGACGTGGTCGTGGGTGACGGTTTTGGTGTCTGTGCCTTGTTGGTAAGTGGCTCTTTCGCGGAAAATGAGCTGCGTTGTGATCGCGCCGAGGGTAATGCTGCGCGGGAAAGTATGGCTGTAGCTGAAGGTGAATGCATCGCCGACTTTGAGCGTGGTTTTGGAGAATTGAAATTCGGGCTGCCCCACTTTGAAGTGGGTGATCATCGTCATGATTGCGGAGATGATGATGGCGATCCCGATCAGCACAAATAAGCCGCTGAACAGGCTGAAGCACACCCCCGCCTCGCTCAGGTCAATCAAGAGAAAGAGGGCCGAGAACGCAGTCCAGATAATCCCAAAAGCGAGCAGGCAACCGGGACGGTTGCTATCTAATGTTTTATTGGCGCTTGAGAAGCGGCGGATGGTCATGACGGTTTTTCTCTTTTGGCGTGGGATTGCGGAAGGGTTGAAACGGCCGTTTCCCCAACTTCACCAGCGACATTATACAATATCAATTCGGGTGGGCAACGGGCATTCTCGTTTTTGTCCGCTTTAGGTTACAATGGCGGGCTTATGGAAGAACGATTACAGAAACTCATGGCGCAGGCGGGTATCGCCTCGCGGCGGGAGAGCGAGACGATGATTCGCGCCGGCCGGGTGACGGTGAACGGCCGTTTAGCCCAAATCGGCGACAAAGCTGACCCGCGCAAGGACCGGATTCAGGTAGACGGCCGTTCCCTTCCCCGCGCCAAAACGGAAACCCTCTACATCGCCCTCAACAAGCCCAAAGGGGTATTGTCCTCTACCGAGGATGAATTGGAGCAGGGGCGCAGCACGGTGCGCGACCTGATTGACTTGCCCGGCCACCTTTACCCGGTCGGCCGGCTGGACAAGCAGAGCGAAGGGCTGGTGCTGCTGACCAACGACGGCCAACTGGCCCACCGCCTGACCCATCCGCGCTACGGCCACGAAAAGCTGTACCGCGTCACTCTGGAAGGCGACATCCACCCGGCGCAGTTGGAGCAGTGGCGGCAAGGCGTGATGCTAGACGGCCGACTCACCGCCCCGGTCCGTATCAGCGTCATCGAGCAAAACCCGGAATACACCCGCTTAGAAATCATCATGCGCGAAGGGCGCAAGCGGCAAATCCGCCGCATCGCCGCCGAATTCGGCCACCCGGTGCAAAAACTGGTCCGCCTGCAAATTGGCCCGCTCAAATTGGGCAACCTGGCCCCCGGCAAATGGCGCCACCTGAAACCGGCCGAAGTAAACGCTTTGCGCCAGAGTACGAAAACAAAATAAAGTAGCTGGTTGCTGGTAGCTGGTTGCTGGTGATACGCTACCAGCAACCAGCTACCAGTTACCAGCAGCCAATTG
>CAYONK010000308.1:0-6150 GCA_964405285.1 uncultured Ardenticatenaceae bacterium | reverse complement strand
GAACACCTTTCAGGTAAACGGCCGTTCCCTCTCCTTTCGCAAAGCTATCATCGCCACCGGAGCCAGAGCCACCTTCGTCCCCATCCCCGGCCTGCGTGAAACAGGCTACATCACCAACGAAGGCATCTTTGAATTGACTGAACGCCCCGGCAGGTTGGCCGTCATCGGCGCGGGGCCGATTGGTCTGGAGATGGCCCAGGCATTCGCCCGCTTCGGCAGCGCCGTGACTGTTTTCGACATCCTCCCCACCCTCGGCGGTCTGCGCGATCCGGAAGCAGTGGCCCTGGTTCGCGCCGCATTAGAAGCAGATGGCATCCAGTTCTTCCTCGAAAGCCAGATAGAAAAGATCGAACGCGATGGCGCTGATAAAGTTCTCGCCTTTACCCAGGCTGGCCAGACCCATAAGTTGGCGGTGGATGAGATTTTGCTGGCGGCCGGCCGCCGCCCTAACGTAGAAGGGCTAAATCTGGAGGCGGCCGGCGTGTCGTATCATCACAGAGGCATTGAGGTGAACGACCACTTACAAACCAGCAATCCGGCCATCTTTGGCGCAGGCGACGTAGCCATTCCGGCGCAATTCACCCACACGGCTGACGCTACTGCCCGCCTCGTTCTGCAAAACGCGCTCTTCCTGGGGCGCAAAAAGTACAGTCGTCTGGTCATCCCCTGGGTTGTCTACACCGATCCGGAAATCGCCCACGTAGGTATGTTCGACCACGAAGCGAATGCCAGAGGCATCGCCATTGACACGTTCACCGTCTACGTCCAGGATACGGATCGAGGTCGGGCGGATGGTGAACTGGGCTTCGTGAAAATTTATGTGCGCCAGGGGACAGATAAAATTGTCGGGGCGACGATTATCGCCCGCCACGCGGGGGAGATGATCAGCGAGATTACGACGGCGATGATGAGCGGAGCCGGATTGGGCAAGCTGTCGCAAACCATCCACCCTTATCCGACGCAGGCGGAGATCATCAAGAAAGCGGCCGATGCCTGGAACCGCACCCGTCTGACCCCGACAGTGGCGAAGTTGTTTGCGAAATGGCTGAGTTGGACCAGATAAAACCGATTGGGAGGACATTTTGAGGAAACAAGCGCTTCTTTTACTGATGGTAATATGGGTAATGGCCGCGTGCCGTTCGGCAGAGCAACAGGGTGAAACGGCCGTTTCCCCTCCTGCCTCATCCACAAGCGCCGAAGTCGCGCCAGAAGGGGTTGCCCCACCACCTGGCTATGAAGGCCGGGCGTGGGCCGACATTTTGGCAGAAGCCAATGGGCAGACGGTCAACTTTTACATGTGGGGCGGCAGCGATCTGATCAATAGTTGGGTGACGGGGTATGTGGCAACGGCCGTTCGCCAGCAATATGGCATCACCCTCAACGTCGTCCCAGTCAGCGACGCCACCGAATACATCAACAAAGTCCTCGGCGAAAAAGAAGCCGGCCGCGACGAAAACGGCACAGTGGACCTGGTGTGGGTGAATGGCGAAAATTTCCGCACCATGCGCCAGGGGGATTTGCTCTATAGTGATTGGTCCCGCTATTTGCCCAATTCCGCCTACGTGAACTGGGACGACCCCAGCGTCGCTAATGATTTCGGCTTTCCCGTTGAAGGGTATGAGTCACCCTACGGCAAAGCGCAATTTGTGATGATCTACGACAGCGCCCGCGTGCCAGAACCGCCGCGTACCATCCCGGCGCTGTTGGCGTGGGTTCGGGCCAACCCCGGCCAATTCACCTACCCAGCACCGCCCGACTTCACCGGCAGCGCTTTTGTGCGCCACGTTTGTTACCATGCCGGTGGCGGCTATGAAGCGATGCTCGGCGAATTTGATCAGGCGGTGTTCGACGAGAAATCGGCTGCCTGCTGGCAGCT
Organism: uncultured Ardenticatenaceae bacterium; assembly: GCA_964405285.1. Taxonomy (GTDB): domain Bacteria; phylum Chloroflexota; class Anaerolineae; order Promineifilales; family Promineifilaceae; genus Leptovillus. The sequence goes on along the minus strand of CAYONK010000308.1, from coordinate 4,274 downwards.
TTTGAACGAGATTGAGCCATTCCTTTGGCGGCAGGGGCAGACCTACCCGGAAAGCCGCGCCCGCCAGATCGATCTGTTTGCCAACAGTGAAGTGAGCTTCGACATGGCCTATAACCCGGCAGAGGCGAGCAGTTTGGTGGAAAACGGCCGTTATCCAGACACCACCCGCACCTTCGTCTTCGACAGCGGAACCATCGCCAATACCCACTATGTCGCCATCCCCTACAACTCGCCGCACAAAGCAGCCGCTATGGCCGTCGCCAACTTCCTGCTCTCCCCGGAAGCGCAGTTGAGCAAGGCCCAACCAGCCAATTGGGGCGATTTGCCCGTCCTCGATCCGCTCCTTCTGCCTGCCGATTGGCAGGCGCAGTTCGCGGCCATTCCACGCGGCACCGCCACGCTCTCCACCGAAGAGTTGGCCGCCGCCCGCTTACCAGAGCTACAAGCCCCCTGGCTGGTCGCCTTTGAGCAAGGTTGGCAGACAGAGGTCTTGCAAAAATGACGAAGAGAACGCCTCCCGTTCTCTTCGTCTCTCGTTCTCCCATTCTTTTATTGACGCCTGCATTGGCCGTGATCCTCGTGCTGTTTGGCGGGGGGCTGTGGCTGGCAGTGCAGCAAAGCCTGGGGGCCATGCCCGGTGGCGAAACCGGTGGCCTGAGCCTGGACGCATACCGGCAAGTGTTGGCAAATCCCGCGTTTGGCCGTTCGCTGCTGCTGACGCTGTGGATTGCTGGCATGAGTACCGCCGTTTCCACCTTCCTCGCCCTCGTCGCCGCCTTTGTCTTGCGCCGCGCTTTTTACGGCAAGCGCCTGGCCACCTTCATCTTCCAATCCAACCTACCCATTCCCCATCTGGTTGGGGCCATTGGCATCCTTTTCCTCTTTTCGCAGAGCGGCTTTCTGGCGCGGTTGGCCTATCTGGCAGGACTGATTCGAGCGCCGGCCGACTTTCCGGCCCTCGTTTTTGATCCCTATGCCATCGGTATCATCTTGGAATACGTGTGGAAGAGCAGTGTCTTCATTGGCGTTATGCTGCTGGCGGCGCTGCAATCCATTGGCGAAGATTACGAGCAGGCAGCGCAAACGTTAGGAGCAAGTCGCTGGCAGCGACTCCGCTACGTAATGCTGCCGCTGCTGCGCCCGGCCATTCTCTCGGCCTCCATCCTGGTTTTCGCTTTCACGTTTGGCGCGTTTGAAGTGCCGCTGCTGCTCGGCTCGCGCTACCCTTCTGCCTTGCCGGTGCTCGCCTACCGCCTATATACCGACGTGGACCTGAGCGCCCGCCCCGAAGCGATGGCCCTCAGCGTGATAATTGCCGGGCTGATTGCCTTGTTGGTGTTGGCGTACATGTGGTTAGGAGACCATCGCTCTAACCCGTAAGGATAACTATGACAATGGCCGAGTATGACGTGGCGATTATCGGTTCCGGGATTGGCGGCTCCTCATTGGCGGCGATTTTAGCGCGGCATGGGCAACGGGTGATCGTGTTTGAGGCTAAGGCGCATCCGCGCTTTGCCATAGGTGAATCGCTCATTCTAGAAACGTCTGAGATGATGCGAGCGTTGGCCTATTTTTTTGATGTGCCGGAGCTGGCTTACTTTAGCACAGAGAATTTTCTGCCGTTTGCCGGTACGACGCACGGCGTGAAGCGGCATTTTGGCTTTTTGCATCACCAACCAGGCCAACCCCACGACGTTCGCCACACGTTGCAAGCGGTCATCCCCCAAGAACCACACGGCCATGAATTGCACCTTTACCGGCAGGATACTGACTATTTCATGATGAGTACGGCCGTTTCCTACGGCGCAACCATCCACCAAAACACCCCGGTCCAGGACATAACGTGCCACGAGGGGCACGTCACCATCGTCCCGGCGCAGGGGAAGCCGGTAACAGCGCAGTACGTGGTAGATGCCGGCGGTTTCCGCTCTCTTCTGGCGCAAAAATTTGGCGCGCGCGACTTCAACCTGCAAACCCATTCGCGGGGCATGTTTACTCACATGATCAACGTCCCCTGCTACCATCAAACTGGCGGCTCACAAAAGAGCTATGGTTTGCCCTACCGCATGTCGGAAGGGACGCTGCACCACGTTTTTGCCGGGGGGTGGGTATGGGTCATCCCGTTCGACAACCATCCTGACTCGACCAACCCGCTGTGCAGCGTCGGCTTGTTGTTGGACCCGCGCCAACACCCACCGCGCAACGACCTCCCGCCGGAGCAAGAGTTTGACGCTATTATTGCCCAATATCCCGACATTGCAGCGCAGTTTGCCCAGGCTCGCGCCGTGCGCGATTGGACGCGAGCCGGCCGTCTGCAATATCACTCCACCGAAGTGGTAGGCGACCGGTGGGCATTGTTGGGCCACGCCGCCGGGTTTATTGATCCGCTGTACTCGAAAGGGTTGTATACGACGTTAACGGCCGTTTTCCTCCTCGCCCACCTGCTGCTAAAGGCCAGACAAACCGGCGACTACTCTGCCGCAGCGTTTGCCGACGTGCAAACGGTCACCCAAAACTTCGTTCGTTCCGCCGACCGGTTGGTCGCCAACAGCTACCGCGCGTTCCACAGTTATCGGCTGTGGCAGGTGTACGCCGTCTTGTGGCTGTTGGGCGCGTACACTGAGTTAGTGAAGCTGAGCATGATGCGGGCGCAAACGGGCAAAGACCGGCAAGCGTATTACAACCAACTGGTAACGCTCAAATTGGTTGGCGGCGGTTATGCAGCCTTTGACATAGTGGCCCAACAGGTAGATGCGTTAGTGGAAGCGGTGGATGTGGAAGAGGAAACGGCCGTTGCCTCCACCGCCGCTGAAATTGACCAAATCTTCCGTTCGCTCGATTGGATAGCCGATCCGTTCGTCGCGCTGCTGGACGGCAAAACACACCTCCCCAAAAACAAGCTGCGCCTCAGCCTGCTTAAACCCGGCGGGGGCTTTATGCACGACGGAGCGTATAAAACCCATTTCTTTGGTGAGTTGAGCATGATGGATTTGCTGCGGTATGGTCTGAACGAAAAAATTCAATACGCCCGCCCCTACCTGACACGACAGCACCGGCAAAGGTGGAAAGAGGGGTGAGATTAGAGATCAGAGATTGCCCGCCAGGTTCCTGGTTTCGGGTTCCTGGTTTTAGTTAATACGGTTTAATGGCTACACGAATAATATTGACGACCGATGCAGAGAAGGTGCTATGAGCGCAAGTGATGACGGCGGACGCAAACCGGCTGGCGCGCCGCCGCCGCTTCTTATCTTGATCTTGCTTGGTGTGGTCGCTCCTCTTGTGCCGCTGATCATTTGGTCCGTTGCCCATCGCTGGTTTTTCCCGGCCGTTTTGCCGCCGGAGTGGAGCTGGCGAGCGTGGCGCTACGTTTTTTCGCCCGCCTCGCAGGTGGGTCAGGCAATGGTGAATAGTCTGGTGGTGGCAACGGCCGTTACCCTGCTCTCTGCCCTCATCGGACTACCGGCCGGGCGGGCATTGGGCCTCTACCACTTTCGCGGGAAAACGGCCGTTCTCTTCCTCATCCTCGCCCCGGCCATCATGCCTGCCATCGCCATCGCCCTGGGCCTACACGTCGCCTTTTTGCGCGTTGGGCTGGCCGACTCACACCTGGGAGTTGTCCTGGCTCATCTCGTCCCCGTGCTGCCCTACATGGTCCTCAGTCTCACCAGCGTCTTCGCCAATTACGACGCCGACGTAGAGGGGCAGGCCCGCACTTTAGGGGCGCGGCCATTGCAGGTCTTTCGCCATATCACGCTGCCCGCCATCTGGCCGGGATTGATGGTCGGCTGCCTGTTCGCCTTCATCATCTCCTGGAGCCAATATCTGCTGACTTTACTCATTGGCGGGGGCGCGGTTATCACTCTACCGGTGCTGCTTTTCGCCTTTGCCAGCAGCGGCGATAATGCCGTCACCGCCGCGCTCAGCCTGATATTTATCGCTCCGGCCTGGCTGCTGTTCATTCTGACGGCGCGTTATCTCACCGGACGGCACGTAGCGGCTGGCGGCCTGGGAAGGGTATAAGGAAAGTTACCGCTTTGACTGAAGTCCAGTTGCTTGGGTTGAACAAATGGTACGATCAGCGCCATCACGCTGTAGTAGACTTGTCGCTTACCATGCCTTGCGGCCAGATTACTGCGCTGTTGGGGCCTTCAGGCTGCGGTAAAACGACGGCGCTGAAAATGATCGCCGGACTGCTGCACCCCACAAGCGGCGATATTTTGTTCTGGAGTCTGGCGAAAAGTGGATCACAAGAGGCTGACCGATTAAGATAACAG
>CAYONK010000307.1:0-6156 GCA_964405285.1 uncultured Ardenticatenaceae bacterium | reverse complement strand
CCGATGTAGGTGCGGCGGTGGCCGCGTATTTCTGCTTCGTCGCGCACCCCGCCCAGGCTCATGCGGATAAATTCCCGGCCCAGGGCGCTGGCAATAGAACGGCCGATGGAGGTTTTGCCCGTCCCCGGCGGCCCGACAAAGCAGAGGATGGGGCTGCGCAAGGTTTGCGGCGCAATTTGTTTGACGGCGATGTACTCCAGGATGCGTTCTTTCGCTTTTTCCAGGCCAAAATGATCGTCGGCCAGCACTTTAGCGGCATGCAGCACGTCGAGATTATCGTCTGACTCTTCCACCCAGGGTAGGTTGAGAACCCAATCGAGATAGGTGAGGATGATGCCGACTTCGGGCGACATCGGGGGCATGGCGTTGAGGCGGCTTAGCTCCTTTTCCACTTTGGCGCGGACATCGTCGGGCAGCTCTTTCTTGGCTACTGATTCGCGTAGTTCGCTGACTTCTTGGGCGAAGACGTCGGCCTCGCCCAGTTCGCCCTGGATGACACGCATTTGCTCGCGCAGGAAGTGTTCGCGCTGGGTTTTGTCCATCTCCTGTTGCACTTGCATGTGGATCTGGTCTTCCAGTTCCAGTACGTCTAGCTCTTTGGCTAGGGAGATGCTCACTTTTTGCAGGCGGGCGGCTGGATCAATTGTCTCCAGGATGTCTTGTTTTACCTCCAGCGGGGTGTTGAGGGTGGAGGCGATGAAATCGGCCAGCCAGCCGGGTTCTTCGATGTTGATGGCGAAGGTATAGGCGTCTTCGGGTAGCGTGCGGTTAAGGGTGACGACTTTCTCGAAGAGGGTGATGACGGCGCGCATGAGCGCTTCGGTGTTGCGCTGCCATTCTTGCGGCTCGCGGATGCGCCGGGCGCGGACGCGGATGTAGGGAACCCATTGGGTGAATTCGACGATTTCGACGCGCCGCCGCCCCTGGGCCAATACGCTGGTGGAGTCGTCGGGCATCCGCAGCGCTTTGCCGATGGTGACTTCTGTGCCGATGGCGAAGATGTCGTTGACACCGGGATCGAGCAGTTCGCTGTCTTTTTGGGCGGAGACGATGATGTTTTCGCTGTTGACGACGGCCGCGCGGATGGCGGCCAATGAACGTTCCCGGCCGACGAAGAGGGGCATGACCATCTGTGGGTAGAGGACGAGGTCACGCAGGGGGAGGAAGGGGCAATCTATATAGGTTTCTTCGTCTTCGTCTTCGGCGATGTTGAATAGCTCTTCGTTGAAGCCGGGCAGGCTGTCCATAAAGTCTGGGTATTGGGAGAGGCTGAAATCGTCTTCGCTGAACATGAGGGATCCTTGGTCGTTAGTCGAATGGTCTGGTAGTCGAGTAGTCGTTAGTCTGGTAGTCGTTAGTCGAGTAGCTGGGTGTTAGAAAACGCGATAGTTAACCGTTCACTGTTAACTGTTGACGGTTCACTGTTAACTGTGATTGTAGGCTTTCCCATTGATTTAGCAAGTCGCCGACGACGATGATGGAGCCGGTGGCGCAGATGAGGTCGCCAGGGCGGGCGAGCGCCCAGGCGCGGGTCAGGGCTTCGCCGAGGTCGGCAGTGGTGCTGGCCTGGCCGCCAAGAGCGTGGACTTGGGCGGCGAGTTCGGCGGGTGGGGCGGAGCGCGGGTGGTTGGCGCTGGTGGTGATGACAGTCGCCGCCAGGGGGACAAGTTGGTTGAGCATGTTGGCGGTGTCTTTGTCGGCCGGGGCGCCGAAGATGAGAATGAGCCGCCGATAGTTAAAATCGTGGGTCAGGGCGTGGCTGAGGCGAGCGACAGAGTCGGGGTTGTGGGCGCAGTCTACCAGCAGGGCGGGGGTGTGGTCGTCGCCGGGGTGGACGGTTTGCAAACGGCCGTTCCACTCTACCCCGCTCAAACCCACCCGCACGGCCGTTTCGTCTACCTGGGGAAAACGGCCGCGAATCAGGTCCAGAGCGGCCAGAGCCACCGCGCCATTCTCAATCTGATGGTCGCCGCGCAGCGCCAGCGGGAAGCGGCTGCCAGGCGGGACAAAGCGGTCATCCGGCGCGTGGTGGATGAGGAGTTGCTGCGGCTGCCCCGGCTGGGCGGGGATGCCGGAGTAGAGCCAGGGAGAACGGCCGTTATCCGCCAATTCGCCCCCACCCCCGACAAACCGGATCGGCGAGCCGCGTTCGGCGGCGATTTCGCGGAGACGCGCCTCCGCCTCCGGCGCTTGCGGAGCGCAGACAACGGGCACGCCCGGTTTGATGATTCCCGCCTTCTCATAGGCGATCTCCGCCAGGGTGTTGCCCAGCAGTTCGGTGTGGTCCAGGCTGAGGCTGGTGATGGCGCACACCAGGGGATGGACAACGCGGGTGGCGTCGAGCCGCCCACCCAGGCCAGTCTCGATAACGGCGATGTCTACCTGTTGGTGGGCGAAATGGAGGAGGGAAACGGCCGTTACCGCTTCAAACCAGGTTACGCCTTCCACGTGGTCCAGGGCGGCCTGCACTTCGGCCATCCGCTCCACAAAATCAGCCTGGGAGATGCGGCCGTCGGCGTCGGCCGGCGTGAGGATGCGGATGCGTTCGCGGAATTCTTGCAGGTGAGGCGACGTATACAGCCCCACCCGCAGCCCGGCGGCGCGCAAACTATAGGCGCACAGGGCGGCCACAGAGCCTTTGCCCTTTGTCCCGGCGATGTGGATGGCCGGGAACTGCGTCTGGGGCGACCCCAGGTGGTCTACCAATTTCTGCGACCGTTCCGGGTCGAGCTTGCTCTCGGCATAGCGGTCCAGACGCTGCCGCTCGAAGTTGATCAGGGCGTATAGAGAGTCCAACGCAGCCTCATACGCGGTGGCGATGTCTTTCATATCCATAGGCGGGAATTGTAACCGAATCGAAAGAATCTTAACAGCACAGGTTGACAGCGGTTGGGCCATTGGTACACTCTGGCGAATTGTGAATTGTGAATTGTGAATTGTGAATGGAGTGGCGACTAACGACTACTCGACCACTCGACCACTCGACTACTCGACTACCTGACTTATTCGGAGACTTATGGGAATCGTAACATTACTTCACACCCAACTGGCGCAGACGATCTGGATGTTTTTTCTGGCGATGGGCCTGTGGGGATTGGTGCGGGCGGTCCGGGGATTGGGCGTGGATGCCAGTTATCTGGGGGCGATGGTCATCGGCCAAATACTATTTGTGATTCAGGCGGCGCTGGGGGGGATTCTGTGGTTGAACGGCCGGATGGTGGCCGTGGAGCAGCCGTTTATGCACGTTCTCTATGGCTCGTTTGCCCTCGTCTTTTTGCCCTTTGTCTTTCTGGCCTGGCTGAAAGGGGACGACTCGAATCGGGGGATGTGGGTGCTGGCTTTTACGGTGCTGTTTATCTTTGGCGTGGCGCTGCGGAATATCGGGGTTATTTAGTCGCTGGTTGCTGGTCGCTGGTTGCTGGTCTCCAGGACAACGGCCGTTTCCCCCGCCCCATTCTCTATATTTAACAGCATCGGCACGAAGAAGCCTCCAACGCCCATGAGCAGCGTGACAAAGCCGCCGACGAGATACCAGGTCTGCACCCCCAGCCAGTCGGCTACCGGCCCGGCGATGATCAGGCCGATGGGAGCCATGCCTGCTGCCAGACTGCTGATCAGGGTGAAGACCCGGCCTTGCATGTCCGGGGTGATGGTGGCCTGGAAAATGGCGAAAATCGGGCCGTTTACCAGGGAATTGTGAGCGCCGATGAGGAAGAAGGCGACGGCGGCCAGGATGAGCATGTTGGCCGGGACCAATCCCAAAAACAGGGTGGACAGCCCCATGCCGATCAGGCCAAACAGCGAGGTAAAGATACGCTTTTTAAAGCCGCCCCAGATGCCCAAGAGCAAACCGCCCAGCACCAGCCCCAGGCCAAATGCCGATTGCATGAAGCCTAGCTGAAGCGCTTCGCCGCCAAAGTGGTCTGTAACGAGGATGGGCAGCAGGGAGAAGGCGGGCGTGAGGACGAGGTTGATCATCATCGCCATGCCCATGAGCAGCATCAGGGCGGGCCAGGACCAGACGTAGCGCAGCCCGGCGACCATGTCGGCTTTGAATTCGCTGAGGAAACGGCCGTTTCCCCCATTCACTCTTTTCGCCGGCTGCGGCACGTGGGTGAGCAGCAAGATAAACATGCCAATAGCGGCCGTGCCCAGATCAATCGCCAACACCCCCTGGATGGGCAATACGGCCAACAGCAGCGCCCCCAACGGTGCGGAGACGATGTTCAACGCGCCTTGTAGAGTCTGGTTCAGCCCCTGAATGCGGGCCAGATGCGCTTTGGGGACCATCAGGCTGGTGGAGGCTTGCATGGCGGGCCAATGGAACGCCCCGGCCAGTGAGCGGACGAACAGGACGGCAAAGACGTGCCACACCTGAATCTGGCCGCTCCAAAACAGCAGGGCGAGAACGGCCGTTGCCAGGGCCACTGTCCCATCAGCCGCCAGCATCGTCACCCGCCGGTTCCACCGGTCTACCAGCACCCCGACAAACGGCCCCAACACCACCTGGGGCAGCAGCCCGGTCAACGAAGCCAGCGCCAAAATCGTCGCCGAGCCGGTCTCTTGTGTTAGCCACCAGATGAGAGCGAACTGCACCAACTGGCTGCCGAACAGGGAGGCGGCCTGGCCGCTCCATAAAATCAAGAAAGGTCTTAAGGATTGGGTCTTGGGTTCTGTAGGGTGATTCATTGGATATTTCTATAGATGTCATGCTGAGCGAAGCGAAGCATCCCCAGGACTCAGCCCAGGGATAAGGCTTAAGTCAACCAGACGCCGTAGGGATTCTTCGCCTGCGGCTCAGAATGACAAGGTTTTGTTGTGATATTGATAAAATTAACATACATATTAAAAATCTTGATGCACATCATAATAATCTTTGTTTTTATCGCTGTCAAGCGATAATTTTTTGCAGAAAAAGACCCTAAGGGTTTCTGAAACCCTTAGGGTCTTTTGTTGAGCAACGAGACGCTACGGTTTGTTGATAAGGGGCAGATAGAGGAAGTCGGTGAAGCGAACGACCGTTGTCACCACGTCCACCCTCTCCACCTGCTCAGGGTCGCCGAGGGAAACGGCCGTTACCGTCACGGTATCCGTCATCAGGTGGGTGGCGGTGAGGGGGATGGTGACGGTGAAGGTGAAAACGGCCGTTTCGTCCGCCGCCAGCGTCAGGCTGTTGCTGGATAGGGTTGTGTCCCAATCGCTCCCTTCCAGGCTGAGGCTGAACGTGTCGGTGAAGTTCCCAGTGTTGCTGATTTGTAGGGTGTAGGTGATGGTGTCGCCCGGATTGCCGCTTTGGGCAGTGAAATCTGCCTCTAAGGCTACCCCGTAGAGAATTTCCACCGAAGTCGTCAGAGAGGTGGTAGCGGTTTGGTCGGGGTCAGCGAGGGAAACGGCCGTTAACGAGGCCATATCGCTTTCCTCATTCAGGGCATCAGCGGGGACAGTCACCGTCACCGTCACCGTTGCCGTCTCCGTCGGTTCCAGGCTGACGCTGCTCACGGAGAGCGATGTCGCCCAGGTGTGATCGCTCAGACTCAGACTAAAGGTGTCGGAGACATTGCCCATGTTGCTGATTTGCACGGGGTAGCTGACCACCTCACCCGGCACGGCGCCGTGCGTCATGTCTGGCGAGAGGGCAACGCCATACAGGGGACCGACATCTGTCGAGACGCCAATCAGGTTGATGTCGTCCACGTTCCAGCCGTTGTAAGCGACAGAGACATCGGAGGTGAAGCGGAAGCGGAAACGGGCGTTCGGCTGCCCGTCCAGCATAGGCAATGGCAGGTCTATCTCGCGCCAGACAGAAGAACGGCCGTCGAAGCGCGTCACCTCCTGCCAGCTTGCCCCGCCATTGGTGGAGACTTCCACCCGGCAGAAGTCGTAGGTCGCTTCGGTGTCGCAGATTTGCCAGTAGTTCAGGCGGATCCCCTGGTAATCACTCAGGTCAAACACGGGCGAGGTGAGGGAGACGTTGCGATTGTGGGTGTAGTTTCCGCCGGGGCTTTCCGTCCAACTATGGGTCGGGCTGTAGGCCGCCTCGGTGACGATGGTCCAGGGGGGATCGGCTGTCCAACCGATGTTGCCGCTTTCTACGTCGTCAAAAAAGAGAGTGGTAAAGGGGTAGAGGGCGAAGTTTTGCAACACGGCCTGGCTGTC
>CAYONK010000306.1:0-6168 GCA_964405285.1 uncultured Ardenticatenaceae bacterium | reverse complement strand
GCCTTGCAAGACGGCCACATGACAGCCACCGGGCAGGTGATTGAGGCGGGCGCGGGGGCGCGGGCCACGCTGTTGGCCGTCAAAGATGCCTTCTACGCCGCCAAATACGCCGGGATCGCCTGCGGCATCAAAAACACCGGCATTGGCAACGGCATGCCCGACGCCGCTTCTGCCGAGGTGACGATTCTTGCCCCGGACAAGGTGTTGGTGGATCATGGCTGGACGGAGATGGGGCAGGGGGTGAACACGGTGGCGGTGCAGGTCGTCGCTACGGAGACGGGCATTGACCCGCGCCTGATCGAGGTGCGGATTGACACGGCCGCCGAGCAAGAGGCGGGCATGACGACAGCCTCGCGGGCCACCTCGCTGGTGGGCAACGCCCTGATTGACGCCTGCAAGCAATTGAAAGAAGACCTGAAAACACACAGCCTGGCCGACCTGGTGGGCAAGCGCTATCGCGGCGCCTGGATTGTGGATTGGACGACGAAGCCGGGGGCGATGGTGGAGAAGGTGTATACCCATTATTCGTATAGTTACGCGACGCAGTTGGTGACGCTGGATGAGAATGGGCAAATTGAGAAGATCACGGCCGCCCACGACGCCGGTAAGATTTTTAACCCGACCCTGTTTGAGGGGCAGTTGGAAGGCTCGTTGCACATGGGGCTGGGTTATGCCATTAGCGAGCAGATAGAGATGGAAAACGGCCGTCCTAAATCCACCCGTCTGCGCCAGATGGGTATCCTCCGCGCCAAAGAGATGCCGGAGATGGAGATCATCGGCGTGGAAGTGCCGGACCCATATGGGCCGTATGGGGCGAAGGGAGTGGGCGAGATCGGCCTGGTGCCAACGGCTGGGGCGGTTGCCAACGCCCTCTACCAATTCGATGGCATCCGGCGGACCCGTCTACCGATGGAGTTGCCTAAACGGGAGCGCGTGGTGACGCGGGCGGTTGGTTAGTTTGCCTAAGAAGCGGGCCTGATTTTTCAGGCAAGATTACCCCTGTCTGCGGGGTTGACGCCGGTCTGACAGCCTGCTAACATGTGCGTTATGACGTTTGTTACCATTTTCGCTGCTTTTGCGTTTTATTTTTTTAGCACTCGACTCAAGCCGCAACTGGCTGAGGCGGATGTTTTGCGTGCGAAGTAGCAGCGAACGGAAACCAGATTCAGTAAAGACGCGGCCTAACTAGCCGCGTCTTTTTTTGTTTCTGAACACTTTGTCCCTTTTGTCCCTTTGTCCCTTTGTATTAAATTCTTTGGAGAACCTATCATGAGAGAAAACGGCCGTTCCCATCCCCCCATCGTCTGTCGCGGCGTGCGCGGGGCCACCGTCGCCCGCGCCAATACCCAAGACGCCATCCTGCTCGCCACCCGCGAACTCCTCTTCACCATGATCCGCCACAACAACATCCAGCCCGACGACGTCGCCAGCGCCTACTTCACCACCACCTTAGACCTCAACGCCACCTATCCGGCCACGGCCGCCCGGCAAATTGGCTGGTTCGACGTCGCCCTGCTTTGCGGCCACGAGATTGACGTGCCTGGCGGATTGCCCGCCTGCATCCGCATCCTGCTTCACTGGAACACCAACAAAACCCCCCAAGAAATCGTCCACGTTTACCTGCATGAGGCCATTTCCCTCCGCCCGGACAAAGAAAACGTGCCACCTATCCCGGCCGAAGAGATCGAACTCGCCATGCAGCTCGCCCAAATGAGAAGCTAGAGCGAAAGCGAGAGCTAGAGCGAGAGCTAGAGGAAGAGTCCTACTCTAGCTCTCGCTAACAAGGAGAGAAGAAAGATGATAGTTGTGATGAAGACAACGGCCACACGCCAACACGTCGAGGCCATTATTGATCGGGTTCATTCGGTGGGTTGCAAAACCCACCCCATCGTCGGCGAAGAGCGCACCGTTATCGGCGTCATCGGCGACCCGCGTGTGCTGGACATCCGCCAGATCGCCCGCATGGACGGCATCGAATCCGTCGTGCCCATCTCTAAGCCGTATAAAGGGGCCAGCCGCGAATTCAAACCGGAAGACACCCTCATCCAGGTGGGCGACGTGACCATCGGCGGGCCGGAAGTGGTGATGATGGCCGGACCCTGCTCCGTGGAAGGGCGCACCCATCTGCTGGAAGTGGCCCACGCCTGCCAGGAGGCGGGGGCGCGCATTTTGCGCGGCGGGGCGTATAAGCCGCGTAGTTCACCCTACTCCTTCCAGGGATTAGGCGAAGAGGGGCTGCGCTATCTGGCGGAAGCGCGGGAGGCAACCGGGATGCCGGTGATCACCGAAGTGATGGACCCGGCGCTGGTCCCATTGGTCTGCGATTACGTGGACATTCTGCAAATTGGGGCGCGGAATATGCAAAATTACACCCTGCTCAACGCTGTTGGCAAGTCGGGTCATCCGGTGCTGCTCAAGCGGAGTTTCAGCGGCACGATTGAGGAGTGGCTGATGTCGGCCGAATACATCATCAGCCAGGGGAACAACAACGTGATGCTGTGCGAGCGGGGCATCCGGGCCAACGAGACGGAGACGCGCAACACCTTCGATCTAAACGCCATCCCGGTGATCAAGCAGCTTTCCCACCTGCCGATCATCGCCGACCCCAGCCACGCGACGGGCAAATGGGAGTACGTGGGCGCGGTGGCCAAGGGATCGGTGGCCGCCGGGGCGGATGGCCTGATCATCGAAGTGCATCCCCAACCGGACAAGGCGTGGTCCGATGGGGCGCAATCGCTGAAACCGGAGAAATATGCCGCGCTGGTGCGGGAAGCGCGTTTAATCGCCCAGGCGGTTGGCCGCTCTGTACCGGAGACGCGCCTGCATGGGGTAAATGGAACGGGGAGTGGCCGGTTGCCAGTTGCCAGTTGCCTGTAACTCGCCACCGGCCACCGGCCACCGGCAACATGAGAAAACCCTTTCTCTCCGCTCCAATCCACTCGAAATAGTTGACATTACGGCCGTTTTTCCGGACACTTTAGCCATGAGAGATCAAGACAAACAACCCCGTCCCGGCGTACCAATTTGGATTTGGATTATAGGCGCATTAGGTTTGGTGCTGATGATTCAGTTTTGGGCAAACGGCCGTTTTCAAAACGCCCGCCCCGTCCCCCTGCCCGAAGCGATGAGCATGATCGCAAACGGCCGTGTCGAAACCATCACCGTCACCGGAGACCGCCTCAGCCTGACACTAAGGGATGGTCAGGAAGTCGCCACCGTCCTCGACCCCGGCGGCAGTCTGGAAGAAACCCTTCGCTTCTTCCGCATCACCCAGGACGTGCTGGCAGACAACAACGTAACCCTCATCGTTGTGGACCGTTCCACCTGGAACACCATCTTCAACCTGGCGCTGATTGGCATTCCCCTGCTCTTGCTCATCTGGTTTTTCACCAGAGGGTTTCGCCAGACACAAGGCGGTGGCGGCAACAACATCTTCGGCTTTGGCCGCAGCCGGGCAAAAAACCTGGCCGATGGTGAACGCCCGACAGTCCTCTTCAATGACGTGGCCGGAGCAGACGAAGCCAAACAAGACCTGGTTGAAGTGATCAAGTTCCTGCGCGAACCGGAGAGCTTTATCCAGGTCGGGGCGCGCATTCCTAAGGGCGTCTTGATGGTCGGCCCCCCCGGAACGGGCAAAACACTGTTGGCGCGCGCCGTTGCCGGCGAGGCTGGGGTTCCCTTCTTCCACGTCTCTGGCTCCGAATTTGTCGAAATGTTCGTCGGCGTGGGGGCCAGCCGGGTGCGCGACCTCTTTGACAAAGCCAAACAAGCTGCCCCCTGCATCGTCTTTGTGGACGAGATTGACGCGGTTGGCCGACAGCGTGGCGCCGGACTGGGCGGCGGTAACGACGAGCGGGAGCAGACGCTCAACCAAATCCTGGTCGAAATGGACGGCTTCGACAACCAGACCAACATCATCGTCATCGCCGCCACCAACCGGGCCGACATCCTCGATCCGGCGCTGCTGCGCCCCGGCCGTTTCGACCGCAAAGTCTTCGTAGACCTGCCCGATTTACGCGGCCGGGAAGCCATTTTGCAAGTCCACGCGCGCGGCAAACCCATCGCCCCGGAAGTTTCGTTTGCCGATCTGGCCCGCCTGACGGCCGGTTTCTCCGGCGCGGACCTGGCCAATCTCATCAACGAAGCGGCCATTTTTACCGCCCGGCGGAACAAAAAGATGTTGGGCTTGCTAGAGTTCCAGGACGCTTTTGATCGGGTATTGATGGGACCGGAGCGCAAAAGCCGGGTGATGAGCGAAGATGACAAACGCACCGTCGCCTATCACGAAGCGGGTCACGCCGTCGTTAGCTTCAATCTGATCTACACCGACCCGGTGCAAAAAATCACCATTGTGCCGCGCGGGCGCGCCGGGGGCTTTGTGATGCCCCTGCCGGAAGACCGCATGGTCCACAGCCGTGAATTCCTCGAAGACCAGATCACGTTTGCCCTGGGTGGCCGAGCCTCGGAAGAGATTTTCTTTGGCCGGATCACGACTGGCGCGTCTAACGACTTGCAGCGGGCTACGCAGTTGGCGCGGGCGATGGTGACGCAGTATGGGATGTCTGACACGCTTGGCCTGCCAACGTATGGCAACCAGCGCAGCAATCCTTTTTTGGGTCAGGAATGGGGCTTAGGCGGCGAACGGGATTACAGCGAAAAGGCTGCGCGATCCATTGACAACGAGGTTCGCCAGATTTTGCAGCGCAACTACGATCGGGCGCTGGTGATTATCGAGAAAAATCGGAACGCGTTGGTCGCTTTGGCCAACACCTTGCTCGACGTGGAGACGCTTGATCGTGAGATGTTTGAGCAACTCATGAACGAACCTCCGCCGCAAGAGGCGTTGGCCTGATCAACACTTTTCGACGCTATTCTGACAGCGCCGCGGCGACGCGGGACAAGCGGGCTTGCGCGTCGTTGGCGACTTCTGCCAGTTCTGGTAAGTCGGTTATCCCCAGCATCATGGTCGGATTGGTCAGGTTGACCAGGACACGGCCGTTTTCCTCTAGCGAAACGGTGACGTTGCAGGGCAGCATCAAGCCGATCTCCGGCGCGGCGGAGAGCGCTTTGTAGGCCAGGGGCGGGTTGCACGCGCCTAGAATCTTATAAGGGCGAAAATCTACGTCTAGCTTTTTCTTCAGCGTAGCCTTCACGTCAATCTCGGTGAGAACGCCAAAGCCTTCGGCTTGCAGAGCTGCCGTCACTTGCGCTACGGCCGTTTCGTAATCGGTGTCCAGGTAAACGGCCGTTCCCAAACTCTCTTTTTTCTCTGTCATTGCTCTAGCTCCTGATGAGCGCTTGCGCGCCTGAATAGTCTCGTCAGACCGTAGTGTATACGAACCCCCTACCGGTGCGCAAATCGGCGCAGTTGCCGCTTTCAGGCAACAGAGGCCAGGGTGGACAAACCGATAGCGCGCAGAGTTTCGTCGTAATATAGACAAAACGACGTTTCTCCCCTACAATGTGTCCATGACACGTGGCGACATTCCCCCCAGCAGCCACCAATTCCTGCAAATCATCGCTGCCTATTTGTCACCAGAGGCGGTGGCGGAAGTTGAAAAAGGGCTACGGCTGGCCGCCCAGTCCCATCGTGGTTATCGTCGCAAGAACGGTGATCCTTACATTGAGCATCCGCTTGCTGTGGCGACGATTTTGGCTGATTGGCGCGCGCCAACGGCCGTTCTCCTGGCAGCGCTCCTCCACGACATCTTCAAAGAGAAATACGCCAACTCCCCGACCCCAGCCGACATAGTCCGGCTGTTTGGCGAAGATGTCCTCCGCTTACAACAAGAAGTCGCCCGGCTGGGTCGCCTGGGGCCATTGCACCCTCACCTCTCCGAACCGGCAACCCAACAGGGCGCCGACGATTTGCTCGCCCGGCGGCTGCCCTGGGTCGCCCTGGTGCTGCAACGCGCGCCGGTCGCCGTCGTCATTAAAATTGCCGACCGGCTGCATAATTTTGCCACGTTAGATTCGCTGCCACCGGAGCGCCAGACCGCTTTCGCCGCTGCCAGCCTGAACATCTTCGTCCCCTTCGCCGAGCGATTGGGGATGCGCGCCGTCAAGCGCCAGCTAGAAGACCTGGCCTTCGCGGTCTTGCAGCCGGAAGTTTACCAGCGGCTCAGCCGCCGCTGTCCGCTGGCGGCCCGACAAGCCGCCACAAGCGAC
>CAYONK010000305.1:0-6180 GCA_964405285.1 uncultured Ardenticatenaceae bacterium | reverse complement strand
CCGGTCAGAGTCAGGGTGACGGTTTGCGTCTCACCCGGCTCCAGAGCAACTTTGGCAAACGCCTTCAACTCCTGCGGCGGCCGGACCAACCGGCTCGCCTCATCACGCACATACACTTGCACCACCTCCTGCCCGGCCCGCTGCCCGCTGTTGGTTACGTCCACGCTCAGGCGAATCTCATCGCCAGGGCGGAAGGTCTCGCCGTTCAACCGCAAGTGGTTATAGGCAAAGGTCGTATAGGAAAGGCCATGCCCAAAGGGGAACAGCGGCGCCAACCGCTTTTTGTCGTAATAGCGGTAGCCGACAAAGATGCCCTCGCCATACTGAACCCGGCCGTTTTCGCCGGGGTAATTGATGAAGGCCGGGTTGTCTTCCAGGCGCATCGGGAAGGTGGTGGGCAGCTTGCCGGATGGCGTTACGTCGCCGAACAAGACGTCGGCCAGGGCGTGCCCGGCGTCTTGCCCGCCATACCAGCTTTGCAAAATAGCGGCCACGTCATTCGCCCAGGGCATCTCCACCGGCGACCCCACGTTGAGGACGACGATGGTGTTAGGATTGGCCGCCGCGACGCGAGCGATCAGCTCGTCTTGCCGGCCGACCAGGCGCATAGATTCCCGGTCGAACCCTTCACTCTCCCATTCCCGCGTCAGCCCGGCAACAACGATGGCCACGTCGGCCTGGGCGGCCAGGTCGGCGGCGGCCTGAATGGGGTCGGCGGGCATGGGGGAGAGGCAACCCAGGCGCAAGGTACGCCAGATCGAATCCGGGTTGGTGACAAATTCGGCGCGCAGCGAGACGGGCTGGCCCGCCTGGAGGGAGAGGGTAACGGCCGTTTGCTGCTCCTCCTCCTCAGCCCAATGGTCAACCACCAACGCCTCGTCCACCCACAGCCGCGCCCGCCCCATGCTGCGCAGGTGAAGCTGGTAATCGCCGCTTTCCGGCACAGTCAACGCGCCGCGCAGCCGCAGCGAAAAGTGGCCGGGGTCCACCAGCGGATTCGCCGTGCCAAACCAGGTGAGTTCGCTTTTGCGCAGAATACCGCTGTGGGCCGGTTCGCCGGAGAGGTCCAAATTGTGGTAATAGTCAAGAGAGAGGCCCGGCTGCCCGTCAACGGCCGTTAACCAATCCCGGTCAATCAGCGGCGGCAGGCGGTGGAGAGGCGTGCCAATCGTATACGCAAGGGTCGTCGCTTCGCCGACCCGCTGCCGGATGCCCTCCAGCGGCGACACGGCATAATGGGGATTGACTTGCGAACTGCCGCCCCCCATGATCTGCGCCCATTTGCCATTTTCACCGATGACGGCGATGGTTTGCCGCCGATCCGGGTTCAGGGGCAAAAGATTCTCTTCGTTTTTCAGCAAGACGATGGCCTCGGCCGCGACGCGGCGCGGCAATTGGCTATCGGTCGGCGGCAGCGGCGGCAGCGGGCCGCTGACGCGCTCGATCAGGTGCAGCAGGCGGCGCACTTTGTCGTCAATGATCGCTTCGTCGAGGTCGCCATTGGCAACGGCCGTTTTGATCTTCTCCGGGTCCATCCAACGCGCCGGTCCGGGCATCTCCAGGTCCAACGCGCCAGCGGGCACGTTGTCGCTGTACGTGCCATACCAGTCGGAGATGACCAGGCCGTCGTAGCCCCACTCCCCCTTGAGCAAATCGCGCAGCAGGAAGCTGTTTTCGCTGGCGTGCGTCCCATTCAGGCGATTATAAGAGGACATGATGGTCCAGGGGCGGGCCTTTGTCAGGGCGATGCGGAAGGGTTCCAGGTAGATTTCGTGCAACGGCCGTTCCGTCACCTCCGAACTCATAGACATCCGCTCAAACTCCTGATCGTTGGCGATGAAATGCTTGATACAACCGGCGACCCCCGTCTTTTGCAGCCCATTGATGTAAGCGGTAGCTATCGTGCCGCTCAGGTACGGGTCTTCGGCGAAACATTCAAAGTTACGGCCGGCGATGGGCGTGCGGTGAATGTTCACCGTCGGGGCCAGCAAAACGTGCGCCCCTTTTGCCCGCACCTCAGCGGCCAACGCCTCGCCCACTTGCTCGATCAGCGCCGGGTTCCAGGTCGCTCCCATCGCCACCCCCACCGGAAAACAGACAGAGGTCTCACCCAGATTATCGTCCGCGCCGCGCACGCCATTCGGCCCGTCACTCACCTGGATAACCGGGATGTTCAGGCGCTCCAGCGGCACAGTGTGCCACATGTCCGCTCCAGCCAATAAGGAGACTTTTTCGTCTAAAGTCATTTCACTTAACAGGTCATCAATTGTCGGGGTCATAGTTCTCTCTTCAATACTCTCTTGGTTTCTTGATTGGGTAATGCAGGCGAGGGTCAACAAGCAAGTTGTTTCATCCTCGTTCCTAATACGACAACGAGGCTTTGTCGTTCTGAGCCGTAGGCGAAGAATCCCTACGCCGTTTTATTGAGCAACGCCATGCCTCCGGGCCAAATCCTGGCGGTGCTTCGGTTCGCTCAACACAACATAACACGAAACCCACGTTGTCGTACGAAGCCGCTCAATTGTACCTGACAATCGCGGGAATAGGCGGGGCGATTATGGATGGTTGGTTGATTCGGGGTTATACGCGAACTGGCTACGCGAAAACACGGGCGACCACAAGGGTCGCCCGTACAAATCCGGAGCAAATCTACGGAACGATAGGAGGCGTTCGTCAATTGGGGGCGTTTCAGGCCAGATGGTGTTCCAGGTGCGCCCAAAACCAGCCGACGACGGTGGGTACAACCCCTTTACGCGCCCCAAATTGCAGCTTTTGCCCGACAGGGTTGATGGGATACGCTTCAATGGCTACGCTGCTCTGGCCGTCGGCAGCGCTGACGCTGACGATCATCTGGCTGCGGTCGCCCAGGACTTTGCCATGAATGGTTTTGTCGAATTGGCCTTTGACGGTTCCGGCGGCCGGGTCTTCGGCCAGCACTTTGCCTTGCAGCCCGGCGATGGCTTTCAACGCCGCCTGATAGGTTGCGTCAGTAGGGTGTGGGTAGGTTCGTGTTTCTTTAACTGTGAAAGGCATGGGATTCCTCGTTATCCGTTGTCCGTTATCTGTTATCCGTTGTCCGTTATCTGTTATCCGTTGTCCGTTATCCGTTATCCGTTATCCGTTCACGGAACACGTTTTACGGATTACGGATTACGGATTACGGATTAAGACTTTCTCTAATAGCTGTTCAACCAACGGCCGTTCCCCAACGGCCGTTCCCGGCATACTCGCCGTCGCCGCGCCGCAGGCAATCCCCCAGCGCAGCGCCTCAGCAACGGAATGGCCCTGGCTGAGCGCGTAGACCAGTCCACCGACCATCGAATCGCCCGCGCCGATGGGGTTGCGCTCCTGAATGGTTGGGCTGATGGCCTGGTAAACGGCCGTTTCCTCGGCCAACAACGCCCCCGCCTTGCCCAACGACACCACCACATTGCCCACGCCTTGCGCCTGCATGGCCTGGGCGGCGGCGGCGATTTGCGCCGGCGTCTCCACCGGCAGGCCGGTCAGTTGCTGCGCTTCGACGTCGTTGGGCTTCGCCAGAAAGGGGCGGGCGGCGCAGCCCAGCCCCAACGCCTCGCCGCTCGTGTCCAGAATGACCCGGCCCCCGGCGCTTTGGATGTCTTGGATGAGGTGGGCGTAAACGGTCGTTTCCACCCCCGGCGGCAAACTGCCCGCCAACACCCACCAATCGTCCGGCCGGGCCAGACCGCGCACCTTCTGGCGCAGTTCGGCCAATTCAGCGGCGGAAATGGTCGGGCCGGGTTCATTCACCTTCAGATAATGGCTCGCCGGTTCGGTGACCACGCTGACATTGGTCCGCGTCTCGCCGCCCACCCAGACAAAGTCGGTGGCGATACCCAACGCTTCCAGGCCGTCACGCAGCAGTTCGCCGCTCTTGCCCCCGGCAAAGCCCAGGGCCACGCTCGCCGCGCCCAGCGAATGCAACATGCGGGAGACGTTAAACCCCTTCCCGCCAAAATCCAGCCGCGTCTCGCTGGCCCGCAGCACTGCGTCAAACGCAATTTCCGGCACGACCAACTCTTTGTCTACTGCCGGATTCAACGTAACTGTGTAAATCATGCTTCTCTTTGTGGGAGCAGTGTAGAGTGTAGAGATAGAGAGGCGTCTCTACACTCCACACTCTATCTTTTCGTCTGCTCGTAGGCGTACCAGAGACCGGCGGCGGCTCCGGCCAGGGTGAGGGCGACGACAACGGCCGTTCTACCCCCCATGTCATACAACGGATGGCGCAGTTCGAGGAAGGTGAGGAAAACGGCCGTTTTCACAAAAGTCGCCCCCGCCCCCTTTAGCAGTGCAATGAACGACGGCCGTTCCCGCACCGCCCGAATCAGCAGCAGCACCAACGCCACCAACGCCGCCAGCACCACCACCAGCCACAGGCTCGGCTCGCGCATCGGCCGGAAAAACAGGCCAAAATACAGCCCCAACGCCCCGCCCGTCAGCGCATACCGCAGCGCCACATCACCCATCGTCCGCTTCTTCGCCATTCCGCACTCCGCATTCCACTTACGGTTGCCAATACTTCTCCAACAACGCCACCTCCGCCGCTTCCGACCAGACATTGCCTTCATCCAGTTTCGCGGCGATCTCCGGCAGATGGTCGGCCAGTTCGTCCAGCCCCAGCAGCGGCAGGTCCGGGATTTGCGGGAAGATGACGATTTTGCCGGGATAACGGCCGTCCATCATCGCCTCCACCCCCTGCTGCGCCGCGTTCATCCCGCCAATCGCCGCCACCGAACGGGCCGGCGAGAGCGAGCCATCGAGCGAACGCTCCATCACCAGCCGCTGATCTTCCAGCGTCAGGCCAGAGGTCCCGGTGAATTGGGCGTTGTGCAGATAGACCGGGCTGAGGTCCACCGGGGCCATCGTGCCATTCGGCACACCGGCAAAGAAGACCAACATGCCATTGGGATTGAGCAACGTCGCCGCCTCGGCCATCACCGCAGCAATCGGCACGCTCACCACCACGTCGTCGGCCCCCAGGCCGTCGGTCGCCTGCATCACAAAGTCATAGAGCGATTCGGCGGCGTTGGCCGGATTGATGACCAGCAGTTCCACGTTGTTCTTTTTGGCGAGAGGGGCGAATCGTTCTTGAACGGCCGCCAGCCGATTGTCATTCACCTCCGTGGCGATGACCAGGCGTGGACCGTCCGGCAGTTCGATGGCCCGCTGCACGTGCATCTGCCCCATCGGGCCGCCCGCGCCGATGAAGACGGCCGCCCCATTGGGGGCCAATTCGCAGCGATTGCGCGCCTCGCCATACGACGCGGCGATGTCTGGCCCGCGATTGCCGATGAAGGCGATGTAATCGTAATGGAGGCGGCCCATGTCCGCTTCCACCAGACCATCCAATGGCGTCTGGCCGACCATGTTCAGCGTCCCCCGGCGGGCAATGTGGCGGGCGATGGCGGAAACGGCCGTTGCCTCCCGCGGGTCCAACAGCACAATATCATCAAAGCCCTGCCCGCCCGTCACCTCCTGGGCAAAGGCGGCATACTCGCCCATCGCCAGCCCGTTGCGCACAATGATTTGCGCCTCAGTCTGCTTGACTAACGCTTGCACCGCAGGCGGCGCGTCAGTCAAGACAATGGTCGCCGGGGCGTCCAGCCCGGCGGAAAAGGCGTACTCGGTCTCATCACCCGGCCGACCGACAAGCCACATCACGCCGCCCACTTTTGGCTCCAGGCGGCGGCGTTGGGTATAGGCGGCCACCACGCAGCCCCAGGGTTCCAGCAAGGACGCCTCGGCGTAGCCCATGTTGCCTTCCAGCGGCAGCAGGCAGGCCCCGGCGTCCGTCTCCAGCACTTCCGGCCCGATGAGATGGTATTGGATCAGACCGCCGGGCACGGTATAGCCATAGGCGGTGGATTTGCCGTTTTGGTAGATGTCGGGCTGGACGGCCAGCCGTTGGCCGGGATGGTAGCGGTTGGCCAGTTCCGCGCCCACTTCGATGACCGTCAGGGTCACTTCATGCCCCAGGCGCGTCGGCTCCTGGCGCAAGTCGCGGTTGTACAATTTCGGGTGCTTGCCCCCCTGGGTGATCAATTTCACGTCGGAGAAGCACATACCCACGCTGTCAATGCGGACCAATAGTTGGTTGGCGGCCGGCCGGGGCACGGGGAATTGCTCAGGACGGCCGTTTTGCCCAATGTTCTCTAT
>CAYONK010000304.1:0-6191 GCA_964405285.1 uncultured Ardenticatenaceae bacterium | reverse complement strand
GTAGTGCTTCTGACACTGTTGCTATGGTTGTTGCGGCGACTTTTATGGGTGCGGGTGGGGGAAATGGAAACGGCCGTTGTCTTCGACTGGCCGAGTGATAGGTTCAGGCGTTTCTTGCCGCCAGGCTTCCATCTGCTCCACTTCCCCTTTGAACGGGTGAAAGGCATCCACCCCATAGGAGCCAACACGCTCAAAGGACGGTGCAGTCGGGCACAAACGGCCGAGGGTGTGACAGTGACGGTGGATTGGACGCTGGTCTGCCGCCTGGACCCGACCCAAATCCAGCCAGAGATGCAGCCAGGTCTGGCGCGCGCCTTGCCCAATGGGTTGAACGCGATGCTGCGCGACCAGGGGAATAATTGCGTAGCCCTGCGGGCCAATCAGCGAGGGTTGGCGGAAACTTTCCAGTACGGTCGTCGCGCTTCATTCGAGCGGGCTTTACGCGGCGACCTGCAAGATCGGTTGGCCCCCTTCGGGCTGCTGGTGATTCGCTTTCTGGTGACAGGGGTCGAACTGCCGCCACAGGTGCAGACCAGCCTGGAAGAAGCGCACGAACGGGAAGTTTACGCCGCCAGCGAAGCGCGCTCATTGGCTCTGCTGCACCAGGAAATACGCAAATACACCGATACGGACATGGAACGATTGTTGCGCTTGCGCCAACTGCGGGAGATGGGGCAAAATGGTGTCACCTTACACGCGCCGCTGGTCTGGCCCTGGATGGGTCCGAACCAGGGACCGGAGCGCGGTGAGGAGAGGGGAAACGGCCGTTTTCCCCCAGACTTACCGTTACAAGGGCACGATGGTCGTCGAGTAGGTTAAAACCTGATCGGCCGGGTCTTCTCAGACGAGAAGACCCGGCCCTATGACTTCCAGCCCTATTCGTGAAGGAGCAACATGAACCATCAATATGTCGCCATTGAGGGCGTCATTGGTGTGGGAAAAACCACCCTGGCGCGCCTGCTGCAACCCCGTTTCAACGCCTCTGTTTTGCTCGAAGTCTTTGAAGAAAACCCCTTCCTGGCCGAATTTTACGGAGACCGGCAACGGTACGCCTTCCAGACGCAAATCTTCTTCCTGCTCAGCCGCTATCATCAGCAGCATCAGGCCGTGCCGGAGGCGCTGCGACGCGGCGCGCTCATCTCTGATTACACCTTCGCCAAAGATGAATTGTTCGCCTGGCTCAATCTGAAGGATGACGAACTGGCGATGTACGGCCGGGTCCACGCCGCCCTGGGCGAGAAAATCCCCAAGCCCAGCCTCATCGTCTACCTGCAAGCGGACCACGAACTGCTGATGCGGCGGATCACCCTGCGCGACCGGCCGTATGAGCGCAACATGGACCCCGACTACATCCGCGAACTGACGGCCGCTTACGAAGCGTGGCTCTCTAACCTGCCCGACATCCCGGTGCTGACCATCAACACCAATGATCTGGACTTTTTGGCGCGGGAAGAAGATTTGGCCTACGTGGAGACAGTGATCCGCCAGGCGTTGGCGCAGCGGCCGGACGAATCCGGCGCGACGATGCCTGTGGCGCTGCGGAATGGCAGCGGTCTCTCCGCCTACCAGCAGCACCAGCGGCAACTCGCTCAGGAGGAGCCAGCCTGGGCCGATTTGGTGGCCCATTACCTGGCGTTGATGGAGGAGTTGGGCCGGTTGTCGGCCGGGCTGGGGCGGATTGGGGGAATACGGCGCGGGTTGGTGGAAAACGGCCGTTCTCCCCTCCCCGCCTACCAGGATGCCCTCGCCCAACACCGCCCCGCCCTGCGCGAACAACTGGCCGACCTGCTGGCCTGCACCCTGAAACTGGCAAACGACGCCGGCATTGACCTGGAAGAAGCGTACCTGGAAAAGAATGGATAATGGTCAATTGTTAATTGTCAATTGTCAATGAGGGAACGCGCCCCGTTGACAATTGACCATTGACCATTAACGATTGACCATTAGACAGGGGTTCGCGTCCCAGCCGAGGAAGACGCGGTAGTTGACGAGGCTTTCGCTGTCCGGCAGCAGGGCGATTTGCTCCGGTTGGCGCTGGAAGAGGGGGGCGAGCAGCCAGTCGTAGGAGCCTTTGAAGTTGGGGCCGTAATACTCGATGTAGGTGCGGTCGGGCGTGCCGTCGGCCGGGGTGGCGTGGCGCGGCACAAAGCCAGCCCAGGCCAGATTTTCCGCCATCTGCCGGTAGAGGATGGGATCGGCGGTGACCACTTCGACGATGATCGGCGGGCGGGTGGCCCGGTTCAGTTCGGGGGGCTGCATGACGCGGTTGAGGATGGGAACGGCCGTTTCCACCTGCAACAGCTGCATAGACCAGCCCGTCTCCGGCTCCCGCCAGGAGCGCACCGCGTCGCCGGAGATGGCCAGATGTTGGATGCCATTCTCCCGCACTGCCGGGGCCAGCGCTGCCAACTCCAACATCACCGGCAGCGTCAGGTCCGTCTCCACCATGCCCCGGTAAATTTGCCACAGTTCCGGCAGTTGGGTGACGGCGTTCCGCTCCAGTCCGCGATTGAGGATGGCCCGCAAAACCTGCTGCTGCCGCCGCCCCCGCGCAAAATCGTTGCTGGTGCGCCGCGAGCGGGCGTACCAGAGCGCCAGGTCGCCATCCATCATCATCACCCCCGGCTCCAGAGTGAATATCGCCCAATTTTCCTCAATGGTCTGGTCCATGTCCGGCTCAATCAGTCGCCAATCGGTGAGGGAGCAGTTGACCACCATCTCCACGCCGCCCAGGGCGTCAATCACCTCTTTGAAGCCATCGAAGCCGATGCGGACGTAATAATCAATCGGGATGCCCAGGTTGTATTCGATGGTGTCTTTGATCAGGCCGCCACCGCCGCCGGGGTAGTCCACGTTGGGGGCGTTGCCGTGCGGCAGGGCCAAATTGATTTTGGTCATGCGCCAGCCGGGGATGGCCACGTAGAGGTCGCGGGGCAGCGAGAGCATCGTCGCTGTCTTCGTCTCGCGGTTGATGGAGAGGATGATCAGACTGTCGGTGCGACCGCCATAGAGGCCGGGGGTGTCGTTGCCCGCCAGGACGATGTTGGTGATGGCTTTGCCTTTGGCGAAGGGGGGCATGGGGGGTGGAACGGCCGTTGATTCCGGCGTCGTCACCAGTGTGGCAAAGGCGCGGATGGTGGGCAGCGGGGTGAAGGTGGGTTGGGGGGTGTAGGTGGGTGGCAGGGTGGCGGTTGGTTGAGCGGTTGGGGTGTTTGTGGGTTGGCTGGTGGGTTGGGGGGTGTAGGTGGGCGGCAGGGTGTTGGGGGAAACGGCCGTTGGCGTTCGCGTCGCTTCTGCCACGTCAGTGGCAGCGATCTCTTCAGCTATGACGATTGGAACAAGGGTCGGGACTGTCGGGACCGCCGCCGGTTGGCAACCCGCCAACAGCCAGAGAACCAGCAATAACCAGCCTGCGCGTAAATGGCTCATGCTCATTATTGTAGCAAATAATGGTACAATAAGCGGCCTCTGGTTGGCTACCAATAGCCAGCCGCCAGCGATTCATCTGAAGGATTGCATGACTGGACGATCATATTTCTGGCTGTTGATTTTCTTTGTAGGATGGTGGACGACAGGGTGTGCGGCAACCTCGCCGTCTCAGACGCCCCCGGCTATCTGTGACGTGGACGAGGGGCAAACGGCCGTTTCCCTCACCCTGCTCGACGATAAAGAGGCCCCATTGGAGCGGGTGACAGTGCGCTATCGCCTGAACGATGGTCCCTGGACACCGCTGCCGGAAGCAGTCAACGGCCGGGCGCTCATCCCTGGCGGGGGTGGCGCTTACCAGATTCGAGGGGAAAAAACGGCTTATGAGGCGGCGGAAACGGCCGTTATCGTGCCCGCCCCCTTGCCGCCCGACTGCCGTGTGCCGACCCAGCCGGTCACGCTGCGGCTGGCCGCCGCCGTCTGCCCCGTCGAGCCGGAGCCGCTGGTCATCCGCCTGCTTGCGCCGGAAACGGGGGCGGATGTGCGGGTAACGGCCGTTTTGCCCAACGGCCGCAATCTCACCCTGACCTGCCAACCGGATGGGGCCAATTGCCAGACCTACCAGCTACCGCTGACTCAGGCGGGAGCGCATCTACTCATCCTCAACGGCCTGCCAACCACCGGCTCAATCTTTCTGGAAGATGGCGTGCTGGATTACGATTGGCGGCCCTACGAGCTTGAATTGACGCATGGCGGGCAGCGCCAGCGGCTGACCGGCGAACGAGTCAATCGCCTGACGCTCGATTTCCCCGTCGCCCCGGATGAAGCAGGCTGCGCCCAGCCCGACTTCCGGGCGCTTACCGTCGCCACCTTGCCAGAACCAGGCAGCGACGCCCCTTTCCCTGATATCACCGTCCACCAACTTGGCGGCCTGCTCATGACCGATTTGAGCGCGGAAGCCTGCCAGCAGCCGCCCGTCTGGACGGAAGTGGCCTTTGAGGTGGTGGTCCCGGCGGGCACGCCGTTGGCGGAAGTGTCGCTGTTGTATGGCCTGGATGGGCGCTGGCAGCGGGGAGAGTGTGGGGTGGAAAACGGCCGTTTGCTCTGCCGCGCCCAATTCCCCAACCCC
This sequence comes from uncultured Ardenticatenaceae bacterium, assembly GCA_964405285.1. Lineage (GTDB taxonomy): Bacteria > Chloroflexota > Anaerolineae > Promineifilales > Promineifilaceae > Leptovillus. Next base: position 1,636 of record CAYONK010000304.1, on the reverse strand, counting down.
TTCATCAATCAACCCTACGCCGTCAAAGCCGTCGTCGCCGGGCAAGAGCGCATCGCCACCCAACTCCCCTTCAGCAACCTCTGCATTGTGTTCCGCTAATGGGTCTTACGACGAGACTCCGAAGATTAGTGCAGATTTTTCGCTTTAAGCTGCGTCAATCTGCGAAATTTGCGGTTCATCATCTAGGCTGATGGGCGGCGAAGGCGGCAGCGCTTTGTTGGAAGTCGGCAAGGTCGGGCGGCGACCAACCTTGCAAGTGGGTGTGGACCAGATCGGTCATCAGGGCCATCTGATCGGCCGTGTCGTTGAGGCAGGGGATGTAATGGTACGCCTTGCCGCCCGCCTCCAGGAACAGTTCCCGGTTTTGCTCGGCCATCTCTTCCAGCGTTTCCAGACAGTCCACGGCAAAGCCAGGACAAACGGTGTCCACCCGCTCCAGGCCGCTCTGCGCCCATGCCTCTAGCGTTTTGTCGGTGTAGGGTTGCAGCCATTCCTCCGGGCCAAAGCGGGATTGGAAGCAGACTTCGTACTCGTCTCGGCGCAAACCCAATTGTTCGGAGACCAGGCGGGCGGTTTTGTGGCAGAAGCAGTGGTAGGGGTCGCCTTTGGCGAAGTAGCTTTGGGGAATGCCGTGGAAGGAGTAGAGGAGTTTGGGAGAACGGCCGTTTTCCGCCCAATATGTTTGAATGCTGTTGACCATTCCCTGAATGTAAAGGGGATGGTCATGGTAGCTGGTGATCGTCCGCAGTTCTGGCGACCAACGCCAGCGGCGCAGTTCATCAAACAACACGTCGAAAATGGTCGCCGTCGTCGTCGCCGAGTATTGGGGGAAGAGAGGCAGCACGAGGATGCGCCGCACGTTGTTCTGGCGCATCTTTTCCAACGTGGTTTTGATGGAAGGGTTGCCATAGCGCATCGCCAACGCCACCTGAAGAGCGTCACCCCAGGCGGGGGCCAAAGCGTCTCGCAGTTGCCCGGCGATGCTCTGCGAATAGACAAAGAGGGGCGACCCATTCTCTGTCCAGATCGAAGCGTACAGTTTGGCCGATTTTTTCGGCCGTACTTGCAGCACAATGCCGTTGAGAATGGGCTTCCACAACCAGGCGGGCCATTCGATGACGCGAGGGTCGCTGAGGAATTGGCGCAGATACGGCCGTAACCCTTTCGCTGTCGGCTCGTCCGGCGTGCCTAAGTTGACGAGTAAGATGCCGGTGCGAACGGCCGTTTCATGCTCATACTCTGTTTGACCAAGATAAGGGGAGCGAACGTTTGTCATAATGATAGGCTATCCCGCTACACAGGCGCTGCTTCAACCACATACGCCGGATAAAGTATTGCAAATCTACACATATATTAGCAATTCTATCTACTGTCTCCCCGTCGTCAAACAGTGATGTTAGATCGAGCGAGTGACCGCCCCTTTCGAATACCTGTATTTTACTCCGCTGAATATGATACAGTCGCTTCCAGATTGGCGAGAAAAAACCTGTCAGGTCTGAACGGTTATGCGACGGATCAAATGACGTTAACGGAGGTCAAGTAAGGATGCAAACGATCAGTAATTCTCAATTTGGGCTTGGCACTGGCGTCCTTCTACCCTGTTCACGCGCAATTGTCATGCTGAGCGAAGCGAAGC
>CAYONK010000303.1:0-6210 GCA_964405285.1 uncultured Ardenticatenaceae bacterium | reverse complement strand
TATTGATAGACATAGAAACAGGCAACAAGGAAACTGTCCTTTCAAGCTCAGCCGAGCAACACATCCGACCCTATATTTGGTCACCTGACGATAGCTGGCTGCTGCTGTTTATAGAAGAAGCGGAGCAATCGGGTTTGTTTATCCTCCATCTCGATAGCGGCACAATGCTTCGGGTGATAGAGACCACAAGTGAATTTGTTTATCCTTTGATCTGGTCTCCGGATCTATGAGTGCTGAAGTATTCCCTGATCTTTACAGGGTGCAGTGTGTTTTAAAGCCAAATACCTTCAACTCTTGCTGGTTAGCTGCGCGTAGGATGGGAGGAGAAACGGCCGTTTAGCAAGAGAACCCCAGTTGCCAGTTACCAGCTACCAGCTACCAGCCACCGGCCACTTGCAACATTGGACCAATCGCCCAACGTCGCCTACAATTCCAGCATGAGTGAATGGGATCGCGTCATCGGTCATGAATGGGCGACGGAACTGCTGGGCGGGGCGATCCGCCATGGGCGCACCGGCCACGCCTACCTCTTCACCGGCCCGGACCAGATCGGCAAAACGACGCTGGCGCGGACCTTTGCCCAGGCGTTGAATTGTCTGGCAGAAGAGGAGGCGGAACGGCCGTGCGGCGGCTGCCGCCCCTGCCAACTCATCGCCGCCGACCGCCATCCCGACGTGCGCCTGATCATCCCGGAGGTGAGCGGCCGGGGCAAGCTGACACTGAAAATCGAGGCGATCCGCGCCTTGCAGCAAGATTTGAGTCTGGCGGCCTACGAAGCGCGTTACAAAGTCGCCATCCTGAAACGGTTCGACGCGGCCACCGAGGGGGCGGCCAACGCCTTCCTCAAGACGCTGGAGGAGCCGCCGCGCAACGTCATCTTAATGCTGACGGCCAACGACGCCGACACGATGATGGCGACCATCACCTCCCGCTGCCGCACGGTGGCCCTACGGCCGTTACCCACCCCCCTGATCGAACGCAGCCTGCAAAGCCATTGGAACGCCCCGCCGGAGCAAGCCCGCCTGCTGGCCCATCTGGCCGATGGTCGTTTAGGTTGGGCCGTCCGCGCCCATCGTGAACCGGCCATCCTGGCCGAACGGCAAGAGCATCTGGGCTATTTACAGGAGGCATTGGCCGGGGACCGGGTAGACCGCTTCGCCCTGGCGGATAAATTGGGGCGCAAGCCGGAACTGCTGCCGGAGATTTTGCAGACCTGGCTGAGTTGGTGGCGGGATATGTTGCTGCTGTGCGAGGGAGGGGGAAACGGCCGTTCTCTCCCCATCAGCAACATAGACCAACAAGCCGACCTGAGCGAACGCGCCGAACGCTGGACGCCAGAGCAAGCGTACCAAAGTTTGCAGCAAACCAACCAATCCATCCGCCACCTGCAACGCAACGCCAACGCCAAGCTGGTGATTGAGAACTTATTTTTGACCTACCCTCTGTAGGGGCGACCCTCGTGGTCGCCCAGATAGGCAGGCATTGGGGCGACCACAAGGATCGCCCCTACTGAACAGGGATCAAATGAACAAGACATTGAAATTCGGTTCCCTCGGCGGCCTCAAAATCATGGCCAAGCCGTCCGCTTTTATCGGGTTTGCCCTGGTCTGGCTGCTGTTCAGCCTGGTCGGGCGCAAATGGTTCAAGTTGAGCGTGGGCGAAGCGGCGGCCGGCGGTTTCCTCGCCGCGCTGCTCCACACGTTGAGCGAATTGTGGCACAACATCGGCCACGCCACCGCCGCCAAACAGACCGGCTACCCGATGAGCGGCGTCTGCTTCGTCGGCCCCTTAGCCACCTCCCTCTACCCGCCCGACGAGCCGCCCTTGCCGCCGGAAACCCACATCCGCCGCGCCCTGGGCGGCCCCATCGCCAGCGGCTTGCTGGCCCTGGTCGCCGGGCTGTTGGCCCTGGCGATGCAGTGGGTTGGCGGCATCCCCCTGATGGTGGCGACGCTCGCCTTTCTCGACAACCTGCTCGTCTTCACCCTGGGCGCGTTTTTGCCCCTGGGCTTCACCGATGGGGATACGATATTGCGTTATGTAAAACAAACGCAACGCCCAACCCAATGGCTGACGGTTAGAAATTGACAATTGACAATTGTCAATTGTCAATTGCCCTCTCTATTCCTATGAATGAGATTAATCTACAAACCTTATTGGACTTCGCTTTGGACGCGGTGTGGCAGGCCGGCCGGTTAACATTAGGCCATTTTCAGACGCAGTTGGCCCATGAGCGCAAGGCGGACAACACCCCCGTCACCATCGCCGACCGGCAGGCGGAGCAGAAGCTGCGCGAACTGATCGGCCGTTATTGGCCGGACCACGCCATCCTGGGCGAGGAGTATGGGCAGACGGCGGGCAGTTCCGGCTACCAATGGATATTGGACCCGATTGACGGCACGCGCTCCTTCGTCTGCGGCGTGCCGCTGTACGCCAATTTGCTGGCCCTCACCTACGAGGGCGTGCCGCTGCTGGGCGTGGCGAATTTTCCGGCGTTGGGTGATATGTTGTATGCCCATCGAGGGGGCGGCTGTTTCTGGAACGGCCGTCCGGCCCACGTCTCCGCCATAGACACACTGAGCGACGCCGTACTGCTGGCGAGCGACCTGAACACCTTTGGCCCCAAACAGCCCGCCTGGGAGCGGCTGATCCAGGCGACCTACATCCAACGCACCTGGGGCGACGCCTATGGCTACTTCCTGGTGGCCACCGGCCGGGCAGAGATCATGGCCGACCCGATCATGGCGCTCTGGGACGCCGCCCCCTTCCAGGTGATTTTAGAGGAGGCAGGCGGCAGCTTCACCAACTGGCAGGGCGAGGCGACGATTTATGGCGGGGAGAGTCTGGCGACGAACGGCCGTTTACTCTCCCCCGCCCTCGATTGTATCCGCGCCTGAGCGTGTTATAATCTCGTCATCTATCGTCTGCGTTTGTGATGGGCAACCACTCAACCCACCCATCTCACCCATCCAACTACCCAAAAAGGTCTCAGCAAATGCTTCCACCCCTGAACACCCCCAAGATGCTCGAATTTTTAATCGGTTTGCTCAACACGCCCAGCCCGACGGGCGACACGGCGCGAGCCATCGCCTACGTCAAGGAAGCGTTCGCTGACCTGCCAATCGCCTTTGAGGTCGCGCCGAAGGGGTATCTGATCGGCACGTGGCCCGGCGAACAGGACGACGCGCCGCGCGCCCTGACGGCCCACGTAGACACCTTGGGTGGGATGGTGCAGGAGGTGAAGGAAAACGGCCGTTTGCGTCTCACCCAATTAGGCGGCTGGTCCTGGACCTCCGTTGAAGGCGAAGGCGTCACCGTTTTCGCCAGCGATGGCCGGGTCTACCGGGGATCGTTTATGCCCACCACCGCCTCCATCCACGCCCACACCAAAAGCGAACGCGACGCCACCCGCAACGACAAAAATATGGAAGTGCGCCTCGACGCTCATACCAGCAGCCAGAAAGAGACCCACACCCTGGGCATTCGCGTTGGCGATGTCATCGCTTTCGATCCGCGCGTCGAAGTGAGCGAAAATGGCTTCATCCGCTCCCGCCATCTGGACGACAAGGCGTGCGTCGCCAACATCTACGGCGCTCTATTCGCCCTGGCCGAGGCCGGATTGCGCCCCAAACAGACCACCACCATCCACATCAGCAACTACGAAGAGGTGGGGCATGGCGGGTCGGCCGGTTTCCCGCCAAACCTGGTTGACTTGCTCTCCATTGACATGGCCGTTGTCGCCCCGAAGCAGCAATCTGATGAGTATTCGGTGACAATTTGCGCCAAAGATTCAGGCGGGCCGTACCATATGGCCTTCCGCCGCGAGTTGGAAACGTTGGCCGAAGCCAATCAACTCGCCTACAAAACAGACATTTATCCCTATTACAGCTCAGATGGCACGGCCTACTGGCACGCCGGGGGAGATGTGCGCGTCGGCCTGATTGGGCCGGGCGTGGACGCCTCGCACCATTATGAGCGCACCCACCGCGACGCTTTGGAGAACACCAGCAAGCTGATTCTGGCGTACCTCTTAAGTTGACAATTGACAATTGACAATTGTCAATTGACAATTGTCAACGGGGTGGCATGAGGAGTGAACGAATGATGAAAAAGAGCGCATTTGGACTGGCGTTCAGTCTACTATTTTTAATGGGTTTATTGCTTGGTTGCGGGTCGCAAGAGGTGGAGCCGACGGTTGTGCCGACGCCGATTGCGGACCTGACAGCAACGGCCGGTGCCGCCTTCACCCCCACCCCCCCCCCAATAACCGAACCCGTCATGGGGCTGGCGATGGTGGACAGCATCCAAATCCTCACCCTGGAATCCTTCCCAGTGCAGGTCAACGTGCAAATACGCGGCGATTTGCCTGATGGCTGCACCAGCATCAACGAAATCGTCAGCCAACGTTTGGGCAATGCCTTCACCGTCGCGGTGACAACCCTGCGCGACCCGGACAGAATGTGTACCCAGGCGTTGGTCCCCTTCACCGAGACAATTCCTCTGGATGTGCTAAACCTGGAGGCCGGGACTTACACCGTCAGCGTCAACAGCATTACCGGCTCCTTCACCCTGGCGATGGACAACGTGCTGGCTGACGAAGTGGACGCCGCCCCTTCGTCTCTGGCTGATTTGGGCAGCATCAACGGCCGTCTCTGGCACGACTTGTGCGTGGTGATCGGCAACGAAACGGAAGCGGGCGCTGGCTGTGTGGCTGTCACCGGCGGCGGATTTGTCGCCGATGGGCTGCTGGATGAGGACGAACCGGGGATCAGCGGCGTGCAGGTCAATTTGGGGCAAGGGGCTTGTCCGGCGGTGGGGTTGGCAACGGCCGTTACCGACAGCGACGGCTTCTTCACCTTCGGCGACCTGGAACCGGGCGACTACTGCGTCTCCATTGACGAACTGAACCCGGACAACGAAGCCATCCTGGCGCCGGGCCAATGGACCTTCCCCACCAATAGCAACGCCCAGATCAACGTCACCCTGACCGCCGAACAAGATGACGTCAGCGGCGTTAACTTCGGCTGGGATTACCAGTTCCTCCCCATCCCGGAAAACGCCGCCGACTGCCGCAACAGCATCGAATTTATAGACGACCTAAACATCCCGGACGACACCGCCTTACGGCCGGGGGCTGAATTCACCAAGCGTTGGCAGTTACGCAATAACGGCACCTGCGCCTGGACCACCGATTACACCCTCTCGTTCGTTGGCGGCGATCAGATGGACGCGCCGGACAGCATTCCCTTCGACCGGCCTGTTGCCCCTGGCCAGCCGGTAGAAGTGGCCGTCACGATGGTCGCGCCGGCCAGCCCCGGCACTTACCGGAGCAACTGGCAAATCGCCGATGCCAACGGCGACCTATTCGGCATCAATGGCCTCATCGAGGATGCGTTCTGGGTGCAAATTGCGGTCTCTGCCGACGCCGAACCGCTGGCCACGCCATCACCCAATTCCGCCTCGGTGGGCGGCATTGTCTGGGACGACATTTGCCGCAACAGCAACCCCGGGCGCGGCTGTTGGGAATTTCCGGCGGGCAGCGGCAATTTCATCGCCGACGGCCGTCAGGCCAGCAACGAGCCACCGCTCCCCAACATCACCATCAGCCTGGCCAGCGGCGTTTGCCCACAGGGTGGCGTGCTGCCGAGCAACCCGATTGTGCTGCAACAGACAGTGACGGGGGAAGACGGCCGTTACCGCTTCGACAACCTGTCCGGTGGGACGTACTGCATCTTCATGGATGCCCTGAGCAGCGATAACGTAGATTTCCTCATCCCCGGCAACTGGACCTGGCCGGCCGTAGGCGTGGGCACATACACTGTCGCCCTACGCGAAGGCGAACAGCGACTCAATCTTGATTTTGGTTGGGATTTTGCGGATTAGAGACGAGAGTAGAGGATAGAGATTGGAGATTGGAGATTGGAGATTGGAGATTGGCAATCTCCAATCTCCAATAACAAAAAGGCACAGGAATACCTGTGCCTTTTTTCTTGGAGCGGACGGGGTGGGATTCGAACCCACGGTACGGTAAACCGTACACGGCATTTCCAATGCCGCACCTTCAGCCTCTCGGTCACCCGCCCATCTATTTTTAAGTCAGCCGGAACAGAATTATAGTGCGAGTTTGGCTAGAGTCAACTAAGGAAAAAGATTGGCAGCAATTCTCAATTTAACAAGCGAGATGTCATGCTGAGAGCCTGTGCTGAGCAG
>CAYONK010000302.1:5397-6228 GCA_964405285.1 uncultured Ardenticatenaceae bacterium | reverse complement strand
GGGCCGGTGGGTGGGGTGGGGGGCTGGCTGGTTGGTTGGGGGGCGGGTGGACTGGTGGGGAAGACGGCCGTTTCTGTGACCGGCACTTCTATCACTTCCGGCTCTTCCCCGACGCTCTCATCCAGAGCGCAGGCTGCCAGGACGCAGCATACGCCGAAAAAAAGCGCGTGGCGCAACGCCCACGAGCCGAAGGTCGCCCGCCGTTTTCCGCCGGTGGTTGCCAGAGTGAGCGCCTGCCAGATCGCCGACCCCGACCTAACGAAGACGGAGAATCGCTGTGCCCGCAAAACGGCCGTTCTCCCTACCACACCGCAAAATCTAAGGCCCAAATGCGAATGATGGTGTCCTTGTCGCCCAGGGTAGCCAGCAGGTTGCCGGATGGGGCAAAAGCCAGGCCGGAAAAGGCATAGGTAGAATGGGGTTCGTCCAGCACGGCTACCTGGTCCCAATCGGCGCAGCGCCAGAGGCGCACGGTGCCATCGGCCGATTTGCTGACCAGGAATTGGTTGTTGGCGGCGAAGGAAACGGCCGTTACCGCCCCTGTATGCCCCTTCAACGTCTGCCGCAGTTCGCCGCTCTCCGGCTGCCAAAGGCGGATGGTGCCGTCCTGGCTGGCTGAAGCCAGCATCTGGCCGTCGTTTGAGAGGGAAAGCGCCAGGATTTCCCCTTTATGGCCGGACAGGGTTTGCCGCAATTGGCGCGTCGCCATATCCCAAATCTTCACCTGGGCGTCGCCCGCGCCAGAGACCAGCAAACGGCCGTCCTGGCTGATGGCCAGACAGCCAATCCGCCCGGAATGCGCCCGCAGCGAGGCGGTTTCTTTTTGCGTGG
>CAYONK010000302.1:3287-5387 GCA_964405285.1 uncultured Ardenticatenaceae bacterium | reverse complement strand
CTCCCAAAATTTGATGGTCTGGTCGTATGCGCCGGAAACGGCCGTTTCCCCATCCGGGAAAATGGCGACGGCGTAGACATAATCTTGGTGGCCGCGCAGCGTTTGTGGCCGGGTAACGCCGGCCACCGGCCAGATTTTGAGCGCGTTTTTGGAGGCGGAGACGATTTGTTGCCCATCCGGGGAGACGGCGACGGTAAAAACAGAGCCGCTGTAACCGACAATCTCGCGCAGCTCTTTGCCTGTGGCCACGTCCCACAAGCGCACAGTCTGGTCATTAGAGGCAGAGGCCAGGAAACGGCCGTCGGGCGCCCAGGCTAAACGGGTGATGGCTCGATTGCTCGCCTTGAGGATGTGGAGCAGGGAGAAACCGAGAGGACAGCGTTCTTTTCTCATAGTTGCCAATGGAGAGCGGAGGGTGGGGGCCAATCTCTAATCGCCACTCTCCACGCTCTTTATTTTCCCCGGCCCGATCTACGAAACAAGAGCCACAGGGTAACGGCCGTTATTCCTCCGACCAGCGAAGAGAAGAGATTGACCAGATCGTTATTCAGCCAGGCGTAGCCGCGCAACGGGCGGGTTTGCTGACCGCAGCGGTGCAGTTTACGCTCCGTCTCCTTCTGGCAGCGGTCGCAGTAGTAGATTTGCTGCACGGTCGCGCCGAGCAGACTGTCGCAGAGAGAGCCGGCCAGGCCGCTGATCGCGCCGATGAGCGGCAGCCGCCAGGCGTTCCGGTCGCGCTGCATCACCGCCCCGGCCAGACCGATGAGTAGGCCGCCGATGAAGGAAACGGCCGTTCCCAACAGCGACACCCCGCCCGAAGACCCCACCTCCACCACCTGTCCGGTGGTGATCAGGCGGGGCGGCTCTTTGCTCAACGTACCCAATTCGGTGGCCCAGGTATCGGCCGTCACGGTAGCCATCACCCCGGTATACAGATGATACCAGGCGGGCGAAGGCAGCAAAGCATTGCCCAAAGCGATGAGCGACCCCAGGCCGCCATTGGCCATCGCCTGGGCGAAGTCTCGGGTGTGCCCCTTCTCAAACTTCTCAGCCGCTTCCCGCTTTTCGTTTTCTTTGAAGTGCGAAAGCAGGCTGGAACTGACGAAGAAGACGCCAAGCAATGCCCCCCACAGCCAGCCACCCAATCCTAAAATAATCGTGCCTACCAGCAGCCCCCCCGCCGCGCCGGATGTGGAGAGGGAGCGCCGTTGGAAGGCGACGGCGGTAATGCCGCTGCTGATAAAGAATGCGGAACCAAGTCGTCGGATCATAGTGTGAACCATTCAGGAGAGTTGTTATCAGGACGGAAGTTTACCAAAGCGATGGATGATTGGGAAGTAACGGAAGCGGTGTTCTGCCAGGAAGTTGGGCGAATCGCGCTGGCGCATGACACTCATCGTTTGGCAGATGGGTCATATGTCACTTGACAGAGTTCGCATAATTGCCGACACTTAGGGAGAGCTTCAATCGGACCCCCGATTGAGGCGTTGTCCTTTGAAAGTGCAAAAAATTCCCACACTTTTAATCCCATGAGTTAGGAGCTTAGAACATTCCCATGACAGAAAACTTGAACCCGTTTGCCATCGCTCAGGCACAATTAGATGGTGCAGCAAAAGTTTTACAATTGGACCCCGATATGCACGCATTTTTGCGTCAACCTATGCGTGAATATCATTTCACCATTCCGGTGAAGATGAATGATGGTCACACGGAAACCTTCCAGGGTTTTCGCGTGCAGTATAATGATGCGCGTGGCCCGGCTAAGGGGGGCATCCGTTTCCACCCGAATGAGACGATTGACACCGTGCGGGCTTTATCGGCCTGGATGACCTGGAAAACGGCCGTTTCCGACATCCCTCTCGGCGGCGGCAAAGGCGGCGTCATCTGCAATCCCCGTGAAATGCAGCCGGAAGAGTTGGAACGCCTCAGCCGGGGCTACATGCGGGCGATGGCCTACAACGTCGGCCTGACCAAAGATTCTCCCGCCCCAGACGTTCACACCAATCCGCAAATCATGGCCTGGATGCTGGATGAATACGAGACAATTCGCGGCAGACGCGAGCCAGGCGTCATCACCGGCAAACCGCTGCCTCTGGGCGG
>CAYONK010000302.1:0-3277 GCA_964405285.1 uncultured Ardenticatenaceae bacterium | reverse complement strand
CCGGGCGCGGCCCGGCGACGGCCATGGGCGGCATGTTCACCATCCGCGAGGCGGCCAAACTACAGGGCCTCTCGCTCGAAGGCGCGACCTGCGCTATCCAGGGCTATGGCAACGTCGGCGGCTTTGCCCACAAACTGGCCCACGAACTGTTCGGCATGAAAGTGATCGCCGTCAGCGACGAATTCGGCGGCATCTACAATGAGCATGGCCTCGACCCGGCCGACGTCAACGACCAACTGCGCAAGACCGGCAAGGTGATTGGCTGCCCCAATTCGGAATACATTGACAACAAAGATTTACTCGAATTACCGGTGGACATTCTTATCCCGGCAGCCATCGAGAACCAACTCACCGGCCAGAACGCAGCCAACATCAAGGCTAAAATCATCGCCGAATTGGCCAACGGCCCGACCACCCCGGACGCCGATGCCATTCTCAACGACAAGGGCATTTACATCATCCCCGACTTCCTCTGTAACGCGGGCGGCGTTATCGTGTCCTATTTCGAGATGGTGCAAAATGCGTACCTCTATTACTGGGATGAGGCGATGGTTCACGACCGGCTAGACAACAAGATCACCACCGCTTTCATGGCCGTCCACGAGATGGCCCAGGCGAAGAAGGTGGATAATCGTACGGCTGCTTACCTGGTGGCCGTCAACCGGGTTGCTGAGGCGGTCCGCTGGCGCGGTTGGGTGTAAGATATCCGCAAAAAACCTGACAGGTTTCTGAAGACCTGTTAGGTTTGAACGGCCGTTCAATTGTTGTGAAGGGGCGTTGGTTTTTTGGACCAACGCCCCTTTTCTCTCTGGAATCGGCTGTGACAAAACTTGTCAATACAGAACAAACGTGCTATTATTTCCTGGTAGAATTCATCAAAAAAGCTGTTGTGGCGAAGCCAAGACTTATGTTACTATTTGTAGCGTTCCGACGCCGTGCGGCGACCCGGTTTTGTTTTCCGTTCAAAGATAGCAAGGAGAGAATACGATGTATCAAAAAATCATTATCGTAGGCAATTTAGGGCGTGATCCGGAGATGCGGTACATGCCGGATGGAACGGCCGTTACCAATTTTAGCGTGGCCTCTTCCCGCCGTTGGACCGGTCAGGATGGGCAGACCCACGACGAAACCACCTGGTTCCGCATCGAAGTGTGGCGGCGTCAGGCAGAAACAGCCAATCAATATCTGACGAAAGGCAGCAAAGTCTTGGTCGAGGGGCGGATTAAACCCGACCCGAACACCGGCGGTCCCCGTTTGTGGACCCGCCAAGACGGCACGGTAGGCTCTAACTTTGAAGTGGTCGCCGACGTGGTCCGTTTCTTGAGCGCGCGCGGTGAGGAGGGTGGCGGCTATAGCAGCGGCGGCGGTGAGGAGTATTCCGGCTCGGCCGCCCACGAAGAAGACGAAATCCCGTTCTAGCATTCTGAAGGTGGCGGGGCAATTTGCTGCCCCGCCACTTTTTATTTCTGCCCCATCGCCACGAAGATGCTCAGGGCGATGTCTCCGCCGCCAGGCGCGGTGCAGTCGCATGTCCCGGCGGCGCAGTCGAGGGTAACGGCCGTTAACCCTGCCGCCTCATACCAGTGCCGCACCTCTTCCCGCTCGAACCCCAACCAATAATCGGCCATCGCCTGGCGCATCCAATTTTGATCGTGCCGGTCCAGGTCGGTGATGATCAGTTTGCCGCCCGGCTTGAGAATGCGGGCCATCTCGCGGATGGTTTCCAGCGGCTCCGGCGCGTGGTGGAGGTACATGTTGGCAAAGACGGCGTCGAAGCTGTTCTCCGGGGCGGGCAGACTGCGCCCTTCGGCCAGCCGGAGGCTGACGTGGGGGTGGGCGGCTAAATTCTCGCGGGCGATTTCCAGCATTTCGGCGCTGGCATCGAAGCCGACCAGGTGGGCGGCTTTGTCAACCAGCCCTTGCAGCATAAAGCCGGTTCCCGTGCCGACGTCGGCGACAACGGCCGTTGTCGGCAGCCCCACCCCGGCAATCGCCGCATCACGCATCGCCTCAGTAAAAAAACCACTCCGCAGCGTATCCCACTCCGCAGCAACTTCCGCAAAATAAACGTTAGATTCTGACATTATCGTTGATCTCCAATCTCCAATCTCCAATCTCTAGCCATCCGTCTCCAGTCTTATTCTGGCCTAACGGCCGTTATCCGCGCGCTCAACACCTGGGTCGGCCCAGTCTGGCGGGGCGAGTCTGCCAGTTCCACGTCCGGGTTGGCTTTGTCGCGGATGGAGATGGCCTGGAAACCGGCCTGGCGCATGGCGACGACCAGGTCGGCCACGTCTTCGGCCCCGGTGATGCAACCGGTCCAGGCGGCCATGTCGGCCCGCTCGGTCGGGCTGAACTGCCCCAGGGTGACGATGTCGGAGATGGCCAGCCGCCCACCTGGTTTGAGGGCGCGATAGGCTTCGCGGAAAACGGCCGTTTTGTCCGGGCTGAGGTTGACCACGCAGTTGGAGATGATCACATCCACGCTGGCGTCGGCCACCGGCAGCGCCTCGATCTGCCCCTGGCGGAACTCCACGTTGTCCAACCCCACCTTCGCCTGATTACGCCGCGCTTTGTCCAGCATCGCTTCGGTCATGTCCACGCCAATCACCCGGCCGGTTGGCCCAACTTGCCGCGCCGCCATGAAGCAATCAATCCCACCGCCAGAACCCAGGTCCAACACCGTCTCACCCGGTCTGAGTTCGGCCAGGGTAATTGGGTCACCGCAGCCCAAAGAAAGACCGGTGACATCGCCGGGCAGCCAGGTGGTATCGCTGGCGTAGATGTTGTTGAATAAGCCCTCGCTGGCGCAACAATCTGATGCTCCGCCATCTCCACAGCAAGAGGGCGTCACTTCCAGCCGGAATTCGTCAGCGATACGACCATAGGTGGCCTTCACTTGTTCGTGGATTTTTTCCGCAGTTAAATTGTGCATCTATCACTCCTATTGATGGTTGTCTATATGTTTTGCTAAAAAAAGAGACGGCCGTTACGAAGTCAACATAATATCCTGCAAAGCGATAAAATCGCCCGCCTCCACTCTATCAGGCGCAAATTTGACGATGAGGTTGTTGCAGCAAAAGGCGACTGCTTCCTGGTTGAGCGTGTAGAACATCTGCTTGCCATCGCGCCGGGTGTGGACCAACCCCGCTTCGCGCAGGATGCTCAGGTGATGGGAGACAGTCGGCTGGCTCACTTCGCCCAGTTTGGCGACGACGTCGTTGACGCAGAGCCATTGGCAGCAGAGCAGCCCCATAATTTTTTGCCGGGTTTCGTC
>CAYONK010000301.1:0-6247 GCA_964405285.1 uncultured Ardenticatenaceae bacterium | reverse complement strand
ATGGCGCAGTAGACCCTGGCGGTGAATTGGGTGGAGAGGTGGTGGCGAACGGCCGTTAGCCCGCCATATTGCCAGTACCAGACCAGCATACAGAGCATCGTGACCGTGTAAAAGGTGTGCAGCAGCCAGATGGGGCCGAAGGGGAACTGTGCGATATACAGCCAATGGACCAAGTTGCCCACATTCGACAGAGCGATGTTGGCAAAGCTGTAGCTTTTCAGGTCGCGGGTTTTGGCTGCTTTAGCCAGCATGGGCAAGGCGCTGCCAATAAAAATCGTCGTAGATAGGAAGCCAGCGGCCGTTTGTAAATTGAAGTTTTCCATGTGTCTCCTCCGTTAAAAATTCAGGAAAGCGTTACGCTGTCTGGGTTCATGGCATCCACCAGCGTTTGGTACATCGCTGTCCACGCCGCTTTCATTTCGTCGCTGAAGTTCTTGCCTAGCCCCTGAGTCAACATCCAGATGAGGGCTTCGTTCATGGTCTGGTAATGGGCGGGTTGGACGCCGTAGGCGGTATGCCGCTGCCCCAATGCCCGCAAAGCGGCGACAAATTTATCCGGGTTTTCCAGGTCGCGCACGGCCATCGCCAGGGTGTCGAGCAATTTTTGCCGCTGCCGGGTCATGTCGGTGGGGAATAACGGCCGTAGCGATGGGTCTAGCTCAAACATGCGGCCGTAAAAGAGCATAACGGCCGTGTCGGCGATGGGGAGGAGCAGTTCAAAGGTGCGCTGCACCAGGTGAATTTGTCGCGGGGTCATGGTGGTTTTGGTTGCTGGTTGCTGGTTGCCGGTTGCTGGTCCTCAAACCTGGCTGCCTTCTAAGGGGTAGCCTGCTTCTTGCCATTCCACCAGGCCGCCAGCGTAGCGGGATAGCCGGGTGAAGCCCCGGCTGGCCAGGGTGTGGTAGGCGTGGATGCTGAGCGGGCAGAGCGGATTGGCGCAGTAGACGATGACTTCATCGTTGGTGTCCAGATAGGGCAATGCTTCCAGGATGTTCTTAAAATGGAGTGAACCGGGGATGTGACTATTCTCAAAGGCGCGTCGCCCCAGGGTCATGATCAATTTCACGTCATCGCCTCGATCTAGTTTTTCCTTCAATTCCTCACGGCTCATAATGTTCATGGAAAACCTCCAAAGGTGGGTAAATAATTTGGAGATTGGAGATTGGAGATTAGGCCAATCTCCAATCTCCAATCTCTAATCTCTATTCTCTAATCCCTAGTCGTCCGTATCGTCGGTGACTTCGGTGATGGGCCAATCCCAATCTTTGCGGGTACTCATGGACCAGAGAATGTCCACTGCCTGGCGCAACCCTTTCTGGAATGCCCCGGCGATGCCGCTGAGATGGTTTGCCGCCAGGTCGGTGCGCCGGTCGCGCAAAATGGCGTCGAGGGTTTGGCTGCCCATCACGGCGGCCGTCATGCCCTGGGCGTAGACCGGATTAAGAGCGCAGACAGCATCGCCACAGACGAGGAAACCTTCCAGGTAGCGCGGCAGTTTGTCGTAGCGCCGCACCCGGTTTTCGGTGCGGCGGAAGCCGGAAACGGCCGTTAACGGTTCCGCCTCCTTAATCGCATCATAAAGGCGGCTGGTGGGCAGGCTGCGGGCAAAATCGAGAAAACCCTGCTCATCGGTAGGCGGGTAATCCCCGGCGATGCCGATGAGCGTGACCACCCAACGGCCGTTTTCCTGCGGCAGCAAAACGCTGCCCCGCGTGCCATCCGGCGGCGTTGGGCGGACGTAGAGCCGCTTCCAACCAGGGGTAAAACCTTCCGGCTGCCGGTAGAGGCGGGTGGCGTAGCCGACAAAGGCGTTGATCCGCCACTCTTCCGGCGGGATAAATCCGTGCGCCATCAACCATTGCGGCGCTTGCGATTGCCGCCCGCTGGCGTCTACGACTAAATTGGCTGGTAGGGTCAGTTCTTGCGCTTTCGCGCCGCGTCCGGCGTGCAGGCGCACCCCGGTGACCATTTTGCCAGAGCGATCTACTTCCAGGTCAGTCGCCCGGTAGCCGCGCAGCACATTTACCTGGGGCAGATTGGTGACGCGCCGGTAGATAGCAGATTCCAACAGCGGCCGGCTGCATGAGACGGAAACGCTCTGGCCGCGCGTCTGCGGTTTAAGCCAGGCGCCATCGTTAAAAAAGGCCACGTCTTGCGCCAGGTCTACCGCAACCGCGCCGGTGGCGATCAATTCCTCGGTGAGGCCGGGGAAAAGCTGCTCCAGAATAGATTGGCCGCGCGGCATGAGGGTGTGGGCGTGACGCGCCTGGGGTACGCCGCTGCGGAAATCTTGGGCGATGGCGGGGTCGTCGCGTTCGACAATTGTTACCTGGGGGAAGTGGTCGGCCAGGGTTTTGGCCATGGTCAGCCCGGCGATGCCGCCGCCGATGACGACGGCCGTTTTTTGGGGTGAAGCGGGTGTCGCAAACATTCGGTCTCTCCTATCTGCCTGATTGCACCCTTTGATTGGGTGAATTAACGGTATGATAGGAAACGGCCGTTCCCCAGATGATCCGGCAAACGTCCCACCGGGCGTCCCACGCGGGTTGGCGCCAGAAATGGCTGTCGTCTGACTATCTTCGATTTGTTGTAGAAGGGGGTGTCGTTTGGGTTATAGCGCGCCAGCTTGAGCAATCGCAAAATGGCGCCATAGAAGGTCAGCAAAGGCGGACTCGTCGGCAACGGCCGTTTCCTGGCGCGCACCCTGGCTGGTCACAATCAGGCGCGAGTCGCTCAGGGTGATTCGGCCGTCGGCGGTCGCCAGGGTGCAAACCCGCCGCCGCGTAAAGGAGGAGTCGGGCGACGTCTGGTGGTAGTGGCACATATCGGCAAACTCCGACAACTGACGCGATTGGGGCGAGAACAGATATTGCGCTTCCCACGCCGCCTCGTCTTGCTGGCGATAGAGTGTAATCTCTTCACCGGTTTGGGCCAGACGATAACGGCCGTTTGCCTGCGCCTGCTCTTCTCCCACCCGAAAGCGCAGCGGCTGCAAAAATGAGTCGCCAAAGCCCACGTCCACCAACCAGGGTTCCCCCAGGTGAACGAGCAAGGCCAGGTGATCATATTCTGGCCCAGGTTGCCCGCCGCTAAAAACCCGCGCCGAAAGTAACGTTACGGAATAGCCCAGGTTGCGCAGCAGCCAGGCAAACAGACCATTCAGTTCATAACAAAAGCCGCCGCGCCGCTGGTGGACAATCTTATCGTAGAGCGCACCCTCTTCCAGGTGAATCGGACGCTGCCAATGAATGTCCAGATTCTCAAAAGGGACGGCGCGCAAATGGGCCAGATGCAGCGCCGAAAGCGCCGCCTCATCCGGTCTGGTCGGTCCGTTATACCCGATGCGATTGAGGTAAAGGGTTGGGTTTCTCTCCATAAGGTTCCGTCACGCTTCAGCGAAAGCCACTACCAGCAAAGTGACGTCATCGAAGGGATCGGCGTCAGCGGCCCAGGCTTCAACGTCGGTGACAATGTGGGCGCACAGGTCGGCGGCTGGCAGGTGACCGCCGTCCAGTAACCTGTCGTGCAGTTTGTCGTAGCCATACCGCTCTCCGGCCGGATTAATGGTGTCGGGCACGCCATCGCTGAAAATGATCAGGCGGTCCCCCGGTTGTAGCTGCACCCGATCTTCCACCAGATCAAGTCTTTCAAACATGCCCAGGAAACGGCCGTTGGCCGGCAACTCCTGCACGCCAACCCCAGGACGGTAGAGCAACGGCCGTTCCTGAGCCGCACGCACATAAGTCAACCAGCCACTTGGCCGATGCAGCACGCCATAAAACGCCGTCACAAACATATCGTCGCTGGCCGACACGTCTAGCAAGCCCTGATGCACCGCTTGCGCCACGGCCGCTGGCGACAACGAATGCTTACCCTCCTGCAAAAAGAGGGTGCGCGTCACGGCCATAAAAAGCGCGGCGTGAAATCCCTTGTCGGCTACGTCGGCCAACACCAACCCGGCATGTGCATCATCTAGCGCCACCACGTCATAAAAATCGCCGCCTACCAGCCGCGCCGGCTTCAAATAAGCGGCGAAGGTGTACTGCGGAAACTCAGGCAACGACTGGGGGAGCAGGCTGCGCTGCACGTGGGCCGCCAGCTCCAATTCTCGTTGCAGCCGTTCCTTCTCCAGCAACCGCTGCTGCGCCTGCTGCAATTCTGCCAGCGCCGCTTCCAAAGCGGCGTTTTTCTTGTTGAGACTCTCAATCGCGCGTTGATCATTGTCCCGCGATTTCTGCAAAATCCGCCGGGTCATCGCGTAAGCCACTTCCGGGTTACGCTCCACCACCCGGTCGAAAATCGCCTCGTCTACCTCCAAAACCGTCGTCTCGATCAACGTCTGGCAGGTAGCCATGCGCGGCGAATCATCAATGAGGCCCATCTCGCCAAACCCGTTCGGCGGGTCCACAAAACCGAGCAGACGCACCTCGCCATTCTCCAGGCGCTGCGACACCATCACCCGCCCGCTAACGACAATGTAAAAGATGTGTTCGATGGCCCCCTGTTGGGCCAGGATGGTGTTGGGAGGATAGGTGCGTAGGCGGGCAAGTTGGCGCAGCTTGTCCAGGGAATCGGCGTCTACGCCATCAAAGAAGCTTTGCAAGATCAACGTTTTCTCAGCCATCTGGCTTCTCCACGTTTAGAAATAACCGTTCCGATCCACGAGAGACCTGATAGGTTTTCAAGTCATAAGCAGCCCCCCGAATTCCTGATATTACAACAAACCCTGCTATTCTAAGCCGCAGGTGAAGAATGCTATGCCGTTTTGTTGACCAAAGGCTTGTCTCCAGGCCAAATCCAAAGGATGCTTCGCTTCGCTCAGCATAACATACGATGAAATTCTCGTTGTAATCCTAAAGAGCTGAGAAAAAACCAGCTTTCTTTTGCCGTTTCTCGATTGCGGCCAATAAGCGATCTGTTTTCTCCAACATTTCCTGATCTTCCAGGCGCGCATAGATCTGCCGGGCTTGCATTGCCAGGGGTAGCGCTTTGCTCCACTTTTCCTGACGATACAGCACCAATGCCTGGCGATAACTCGTCCGGCCAATCGTTGGGGCATCGCCACTGCGAATAGCCAGCTGGGTGGCTTTCTCCGCCTGCCGCCCAGCCTGCCACTGTTTGCCAAGTAGATTATAGGCGATGCCCATATTGCTGATGGCCCAGGCTTCCGAGACCAAATCCGCTTGTTCCCGCGCCAGCGCGGCCGCTTCGCGGTAAAACTCGACTGCGCCTTTGGGATCGTTCATGTCGCGGGCTACGTCACCCAATTTGTTGAGGCCGTCCACAACGGCCGTTGTCCGTTCCTGACGTCGCACAATTGCCACATACTCCTGATAGGCAGTATACGCCTGGGGCAACTGCCGGGTCCGGTGATACCGTTCACCCAGGACATATAGCGCTTCCGCCACCGCCATCGGGTCTTTTTCCCGCCGGACAATCTGCAAATAGCGCTCGAAGTAGTTGATCGCGCGCGTCGGATCGCCCCAACGGTCATAGGCTCTGCCCACGCCTACCAGGGCCAGCTTCCCCTGCTGGCGGTCGCCCAACTCCCGCGCCAGCATCAACTGGCGCTTATGAAAACTGGCCGCCTTCATAAAATCACCCAGCTTCAGATACACCTCGCCCAACTTGCCCAAAGCTAACATCCGGCTCGCCTGGGCATTCATTTGCAAGGCAATCGCCAGCGCATCCTGGTAGAACGATTCCGCATGTTCCGATCCGCCCATTTCCAGATACACGTCTCCCAGACGGCAGAGGTTTTCCACCTCTTTACGGCCGTTTTGCCCCTCCTGAGCAATTTGCAGCGCCCGCTTATATAACTCAATCGCCCGCTCCGGGTACCCCTGGGCGCGATACAAATCGCCTAAATCTCCATAGGCTTCCCCCTCGCCCAGACGGTCGCCAAGTTTATGGGCGATGTCCAGCGACTGCTTGAACAACGTCGCCGCCTCGCCATAGTTGCCCCCCGTCAGGTAGACGCGCCCCATGTTGTTCAGCACGCTCTTTACCCTCACCTGGTCGCCAATCTTTTTCGCCAGCGCCAACGTTTGCTGATTCAAAGCCACAGCCTGGGTCACATCGCCTAATTGCTGGAAGGTCAGCGCCAGGTTATCCAGCGCTTCCGCCTCCTTGTAACGGTCTTCCACCTCTTGCGCAATGGCCAGCTGCTGCTCGTGATAACGCACCGCCCGGCGCAAATCGCCCAGAGCGCGGAAATCGCGGCCCAGTTCCCCCAACGAACGCCCTT
>CAYONK010000300.1:0-6268 GCA_964405285.1 uncultured Ardenticatenaceae bacterium | reverse complement strand
CGACATGCCGTGATAACGCAGCCCACCCGCGTGGATTTCCGGCGGCATGAAAGTGTGGCCCAGGGTGTGCATCTTGACAATAGGAGCCATCTGCGCCGTGTCGCCATAGTCGAAGGTGTATTTGCCCTTCGTCAGGCTCGGCGAGGCGGCCGGTTCGGCGGCGATCACCCGCGTCTTCTTGCCGTTGGTAAAGTTCTGATGCAGGAAGGGGAAGGCAAAACCGCCGAAATTGGAACCGCCGCCAGTGCAGGCGATCACCATGTCGGGATATTCCCCGGCCATCTCCAACTGCTGCAACACCTCTTGCCCAATCACCGTCTGATGGAGCAGCACATGGTTGAGGACGGACCCCAGGCTGTACTTCTTCACCCCGCCGGAGGTGGCGGCCGCTTCCACCGCTTCGGAGATGGCGATGCCCAGTGAACCGGGGCTGTTGGGGTCTTGGGCCAGGACAGAACGGCCGTAATTCGTCCGGTCGGTCGGGCTGGCGTAGACCTCTTTGCCAAAGCTCTCAATCACCATCCGGCGGTAGGGCTTTTGGTTGTAGGAAGCGCGGACCATGTAGACCTCCAGGTCCATATCGAAGAAGTTGCAGGCCATCGCCAGGGCGGAACCCCATTGACCCGCCCCGGTCTCGGTGGTGAGCGCTTTGACTCCTTCTTGCTTGTTGTAGAAAGCTTGGGGAACGGCCGTGTTCGGCTTGTGCGAACCGACCGGGCTGACGCCTTCATACTTGTAATAGATGTGGGCCGGGGTGTCCAGCGCCTTCTCCAAACGGCGGGCGCGGAAGAAAGGAGTCGGCCGCCACAGCTTATAGATCTCGCGCACCGGCTCCGGGATTTCGATGTACCGTTCCGCGCTGATCTCTTGCATGATCAGCCCCATCGGAAACAGGACGCTGAGGAAATCGGGAGTCACCGGCTCTTTGGTCTGCGGATGCAGCACCGGGGCGGGTGGCACGGGCATGTCGGCGTTGATGTTGTACCACGCCTGCGGCAGCTTGCTTTCGTCCAGAATAAACTTGTATTGCTCGCTCATTTTTCTGCTCCTTTGTTTGGGAGATTGGAGATTGGAGATTGGAGATTGGTCGCTCGCCAATCTCCAATCTCTAATCTCCCAATCTCAATAAAAAAACGCCCTCGCCTCTAACTATTGTTAGGGACGAGAGCGTCAAAATTCTCCCGCGGTGCCACCCCGCTTAAGCAGCCTGCCCAACAAAAAACGCGCTTGTGATAGCGCGTCGGTCGTTGGTTAAGCCAGCTTCACTCTGTGCAGTCGAGTAGTCTTGTAGTCGGGTAGTCTTGTAGTCGGGTAGTCACGCTGCCGACTACGAGACTATTAGACTAAAAGACTATCAGACTAACTAACTGCTTTGCCCTGATAACGGTGGCATTTCCGGCTCAGACTACTGGCCTGGGGGCGTTTGCCTGAGCGACTCCTCGGTCCATTCTCCGGCGGCGCTGACGTTGGCCTTGCAGCTCTGGGGCCAACTCTCTGGGACTCGCTTTGCCGGTTACTAATCCGATTCAACGTCTGTTTTTGTTCAGTTGGGCGAAATGGTAGCATGGAGGTCTTTGTGTGTCAAGATTTAGGCAACCGGCAACCCGACAAACACCCCCTGCGCCAGCGTGTCGCTGACAATTTTTGGTAGGCTCAAGAGAAATCGTTATAATCTTAATCTGCATTTGATTGTCAGTCCATAGAAGCAAAAGGAGTGGAAATTATCCATGACCGTACACTTGTACCTGTCGTTAATCCCTGAGGCGCTGATCGCCTCGATGCTGTCGCCGGAAGAGTTCGGCGTCTATTACACTGTTGGCTACACCAAGAAACAACGCGGGCAAGCGATGTTTGTGGAGCTAGACCCGAATTTCCGCCACGAAGCCTTCCGCATTGAAGAAGGAATCGCCCGCTGCGTGCCGCACGAAGACGGCCGTCCGAAGAAATCCGTCTACATCTCCACCTATCGCGTCCTGGAACACATCTCCCTGTCGGACATCAAAACCCTCTACCTGGTCACCAAATTCGGCGAAACCCTGGCCCTGAACCGGAGCAGCAACTATCCGCAAGACAACTCTTCTTACTACATGTATCAGGAGATCGCCCCGGTGTCGCCTTTGGTAGTCAGCACCCTTAACCCTATCGAATTTCACAAATTCATTGTGGATCAGGAAAACATGCTCCATTTACCGGCCGTCTGCTTTGTAGATTTGCGCCTGGGGGCGCTGGCTCAAGACCCAGACCACGGACCTGTCGGCGACCTGCCCTACAACTACATCCACCACCTGCGGGAATGTCTGGTCGCCCTGCGCGACAAGACAGTCCACACCAAGATGGTGGATCGCACCCATCGGGTAGAATACCCCTACCGCATGATCAACAGCGGCATCTACCTGGGCAACAAAGAAGAATTGGCCTTCTTCCCCCTGCCCTCCATTGATGATTTGCGCCAGAAACATTACCAATGGTGGCGTTCTGCGAATCAGTAAGAAGAGAGTAGAGATTGGAGATTGGAGATTGGAGACTGACCGATCTCCAATCCCCAATCTCCAATAAAAAAAGCTGGTGGTTGCCCACCAGCTTTTTTGTTTCCGGGGATTAGTCGGCCAGGGTGGAGAGGTCGCCAACGTCCTGGCCGAGGACGCGGGCTTTGAGGATGCGGCGCATGATCTTGCCAGAGCGGGTCTTGGGCAGGTTGTCCACAAATTCAATAGTAGCGGGTTTGGCGATCGGCCCCATCTCGTGGGCGACGTGGTCTTTGAGCATGTGTTCCAGCTTTTCGCTGCCTTCCCATCCCTGCCGCAGAATGCAGTACGCCTTGATGATGTTGCCGCGCAGTTCATCCGGCACGCCAATCACGGCCGCTTCGGCCACCGCCGAATGGCTGACCAGGGCGCTCTCGATTTCGGCCGTGC
The DNA here is from genome assembly GCA_964405285.1 of uncultured Ardenticatenaceae bacterium. Classification (GTDB taxonomy): domain Bacteria; phylum Chloroflexota; class Anaerolineae; order Promineifilales; family Promineifilaceae; genus Leptovillus. Next base: position 3,353 of record CAYONK010000300.1, on the reverse strand, counting down.
CCAGGCGGTAGCCGGACACCTTGATCACGTCGTCAATCCGGCCGATGACCCAGACATAGCCATCCTCATCCATGCGGGCGCTGTCGCCGGGCAAGTACCAGCCCTGCTCGGCGAAGCGGCTCCAATACTGCTGCACGTAGCGATCCGGGTCGCCGAAAATGGTCCGCAGCATCCCCGGCCAGGGGGATTTGATGACCAGGAAGCCCTCTTCGTTGGGGGCGACGGAGTGGCCGTCTTCGTCCACCACATCCACGTCTACGCCGGGGAAGGGGACGGTAGCCGATCCGGGCTTGAGCGGTACGCTGGGCAGCGGGGTGATCATGAAGCCGCCCGTCTCTGTTTGCCACCAGGTATCCATGATGGGGCATTTCTCTTTGCCGATGACGCGGTGATACCAGCGCCACGCCTCCGGGTTGATCGGCTCGCCGACGGATCCGAGCAGGCGCAGCGCGGACAGATCGTGCTTGTTGGGCCAGCTTTCGCCGAAGCGCATGAGGCCGCGAATGGCGGTAGGGGCGGTATAGAGGACGGTGACGCCATATTTGGCGATGAGTGACCACCAACGGTCCGGGTAGGGAAAGGTGGGCGCACCCTCATACATGAAGCTGGTCGTGCCTAAAATGAGCGGCGCGTAGACAATGTAGCTGTGGCCGGTGATCCAGCCAGGATCGGCGGCGCACCACCAGACATCCTCCGGCTTGAGGTCGAAAGTCCATTTGAGGGTGGTGGAGGTGTAGACCATGTAGCCGCCGTGCGTGTGCAATATCGCTTTGGGTTTGCCGGTTGTGCCAGAGGTGTAGAGGATGAAGAGGGGGTCTTCGGCGTCCATCACTTCGGTGGCGGCGTTGGGGTCGGCGATGGGCAGGGCCATCAGGTCGTGATACCAGTAGTCGCGCCCCTGGACCATTTCAACCGGTGTGCCGGTACGTTTGACGCAGATGACGGATTGGATTGTACCGGAGCGGTCCACCGCTTCGTTGGCGATTTGCTTCAGTTCAACGACGCTGCCGCGCAACCAGGCGCCATCGCAGGTGATGAGAATTTTGGATTGGCTGTCGTCTATGCGTTCGTGGAGGGCTTCGGTGGAGAAGCCGCCGTAAACGACGGAGTGCATGGCCCCGATTTTGGCGCAGGCGAGCATGGCGATCATCAGTTCGGGGATGCGGCCCATGTAGATGGTGACGCGGTCGCCCTTTTGCACGCCCATCGCCCGCAGGACGCTGGCAAATTTGCTGACTTCGTAGTTGAGTTGCTGGAAGGTGTAGACGCGGGTGTCGCCCGGCTCGCCCTCGAAGATGAGGGCGGCTTTGTTGCGAACGGCCGTTCTCATGTGCCGGTCCAACGCATTGTGGATGATATTCACCTTCGCGTCCACGAACCATTTGTAGAAAGGAGCGTTGTCGTCATCCAGCACTCTGGACCAGGGCTGGTACCATTCGTAGTTTTCGGCGGCGATTTTGCCCCAGAATTTAGCCAGGTTTGCCTTTGCTTCGACGTGAACCTTGTCGTGGTCAGGAATGTAGGAGCGGGCGATTATTTCTGGAGCGGGATAAACTACGTCGCCAACCATATTTTTGTCGTCTGCCATTGCGTCATCCTCCTCAGTTGTGGGTGTAGATACTCGGTTGGTTTGGGTGGTGTGGTTGGTTTGTTGGTGTGTTGGTTTGTTTGTCGCCAACCAGCGTTAGTATATTGGGAAATGGGCGAAGTGTAAAACGGAAAACGGCCGTTTCCCCATCCCCCAATCCGCTATATCATTCCGACACAAGGAGATTACACACATCATGGCAAAGAAACCGAAAATCGTCATCATCGGCGCGGGGAGCGCCAGCTTTGGCCCGACAACATTAGCCACCCTGGTGCGCGACCCGCGCCTGCGGGGCAGCGAATTGGCCCTGGTAGACCTGGACGAAGGCGCGTTAGGCGTGGTGGCCCGCGTCGCAGAGCGGATGAGCGACGCCTGGGGCGCGGAGATGCGCGTCTCGGCCAGCACAGACAGGCGCGACGTCTTGGGCGGAGCCGATTTTGTCATCGTCTCCATCGAAGTGCCGCCGCGCGAGAAGTTGTGGCGGCTCGATTGGGAAGTGCCGCTGCGGCACGGGCTGCGCCAGGTTTACGCGGAAAATGGCGGGCCGGGCGGCCTGATGCACGCCTGCCGCCAAATCCCGCCCTTCATGGCGATTGCCCGCGACATGGAAGAATTATGCCCGGACGCCTGGCTGATCAACTTCAGCAATCCGCTGCCGCGCATCACGCGGGCGGTGACGAAGTACAGCGGCATCAAGGCGGTGGGCAAGTGCCATCAGATTGAGGTGGGGTATGCGTTAACGGCCGTTCTCCTCCGCCACCGTTACCCCATCCCCGTACCCGATCCGGTCCCCCTACGCTCCGACCCGGCCAATACGCCCATCGTCCACCAACTGGCGGCCGTCGGCCGGCAATATCTGGACATCAAATCGGCCGGGCTGAACCATTTCATCTGGCTGGTAGACATCCGCGACAAGGCGACCGGCGAGGATTTGTACCCCGCCCTGCGCCAGGCGGCCGACGACGCGCCGCCCAGCCTGGAACCCTTCTCGGTAGACCTCTTCCGCACCTTTGGCCTGCTGCCGCTGCCCGGCGACACTCATCTGGTGGAGTACCTGCCCTACGGCCACGACGCCCTCACCAAACCGTGGGAACGGTATGACATGCGCCTCTATGATTGGGGCGGCAATGAGGCAACCCGCGACTTTCTCAACCACATGTTGGGCGAGATGGCCGCCGGGCGGATGTCGGTGGAAGGGATGCGCGACTCGCACAGCGAAGGCGCGGCCGAGCTGGTAGCGGCCATCGCCCTGAACGAGAATTATTACGACGAGACGGTGAACATCCCCAACCAGGGAGCCATCGCCGGGCTGCCGGACGAGACCATCGTGGAAGTCCCGGCGCTGGTGAGCGGCCTGGGGGTGAGTGGGGTCCATATCGGCGAACTGCCGCCGGGGGTGACGGCCCTGCTGCGGCGGGAGGCGGAGTTGGTGGAGCTGGTGGTGGAAACGGCCGTTACCGGCGACCGCGCCCTCGCCCTGCAAACCTTGCTGCTCGATCCAATGGTCAACGACATCAACCAGGCGCGGGCGATTCTGGACGATTATTTGCGGACCTTCGCCGACGTCCTGCCCCAATTTTAGATTTCGGATTTCGGATTTCGGAATACGGCTAACGGCTCGACAGGGCGGCGAGGAGGTCGGGGGCGAGGGTGGCGTGGTAAACGGCCGTTACGCTCCCCGTCAGCACCACCTCCCAATCGGGGCTGATGGCGACAATTGCCCGGCCACCGGCCATGCGCACCTCGATAGGGCTGCGGCAGCGGC
>CAYONK010000299.1:4651-6270 GCA_964405285.1 uncultured Ardenticatenaceae bacterium | reverse complement strand
CGGCCCCTGCTTCCAGGCTCTTTTCTTGCAGACGGGCATCGCCAGAGACCATGAGAGTGGTAATGTGAGGGGAAACGGCCGTTTCCCCCGCGCGTATTTCTTCCAACAGCGTCAGACCGCTGATCCCTTTCGCCAGACGACAATCAATGACAAAAGCGTCTACGTCGGGGGTAACGGCCGTTTTCGCTTCTTCAATGGTCCGGCAAGCGAGTACCGTATACCCCTCCAGTTCCAGGAGCATTTGCAGTAAACCGACGTTGGTCGCGTCGTCATCTACAATTATGACTGTTCTCATGGCGAATCCCTGAGTGGGCCAGCCGCACGCGGCTGGCAAGATGGGTGATGGCCGCGCGTGATCAGCTATCGCCTAACGCGACAATCCCCCGAATAAGCCCGACGGCGTTGATGCCAATGCGTAAAGCGTCGGTGGTGCTGATCTGGGGCGGCCCGCTGTGATGTTCTTCGGCAGCCCGAGCCATCAGAAAAGCGGTTCCCGCGCCAACAACTGCGCCCAACAGCGCGCCGATGATTAACATTTTTGTTTTCCAGTTTCCGTTTGTGCTTGTTTCCGCCATAGTTTGTTAGCTCCGTTTCAGGTATGTTTGGATTTTTTTGAGAAAGGCCCTGGTGTAGGCGAGCCAGCCGTGGAAGGTGATGAGGGGATCGGTGGCTTTTTGGCTGAAAACGGCCGTTTGCCGCTGCGCCCGCTCACCCAAACTGTCCAGTTGCCACAGCCACATCTGCAACTTCCCACCCTCGTCAAAACGGGGACGGTTATCCTGGCGACGGCGGCGGGCGGCTACGATCAGCCAGATGAGCAACGCCGGGCCAAGCGCCATCAAGAAGATCTGCGGGATGACGAACAGGATGATGGTGATGTCGGCCAGGGCGGAGGCGTAAGCGGCTGCGCCGGGAAATGCCGGTGTGAAGACGCCGACGAGCAAGGAGATGACAGCGGCTAGAGCCAGCAGCGCGCCGAAGCCAAGCGGCAGGTAAACGAAGCGCTGGTTGAAGCGGCGGAGCGCCTCTTTGCGCGCTTCCTGACTCTGGTTCGGTTGGTAGGGTTGATTATGACTCCTGGGATCAGGCGTGTACTGTGTCATATGGCATCATACTCAGTCGCATTATTCGCCGAGATTGTATCACATGTTGAGCCAACGGGGAATTGCAGATTGGAGATTTGGAGGTTGGCGCGGCGCTGATTAGGGCCGGGGATTGGGTAGCTTTCAACGGCAGGCGGACGTTTCCAGGCGGACCATTCCGCCACTTTGTGGGTCTGGGCATTCGCAGTAGCTGACGTTTTCGCCATCTCCCCGCCACATCAGATAGTTGACGGAGGTTTTGTAACAGCCGGATTGAGAGAGAAACGGCCGTTTCCACACTACCCCCACGCCCTCCTTCTCCGCCTCTTGCAGCAAAAACACCCGCGCATGGCTGCGCTCACTCTGCCCCACCTGCGCCTGCTGATTCATCGCCAGGGAGAAGGCCATGCAAGGGAACAGCATCACCGTCAACCAGAGGGCCAGGAGCATCAAATAGAGTAAACGTCTTAACCAGCGCATCGCCTGACCGATTCGGCCGGCGCCAGATAAAGGAATCTGGCGCCGGCCGGTAAACTT
>CAYONK010000299.1:0-4641 GCA_964405285.1 uncultured Ardenticatenaceae bacterium | reverse complement strand
CGACCCCATGGCCGGGATGTACAACTGCGTGGTGTACTCCTTCACCATGCGGCGCGTGCTGAACACCGGCGCGCTGGAGCGCGCCGCCTCCCGCATGATCTCCACCCAGCCGCGCGGAACGTCATCCCGGTCGCGGGCATAGTACAACGGCACGATCTCCTCTTCCAGCAAACGATAAAGCGATTCGCTGTCCTCAGCATCTTGGCGGTTCGGGTCATCGTACAGTTGGCCTTCGCCAATCGCCCAACCGTTCGCCCCGTTGTAGCCCTCTTCCCACCAGCCATCAAGGATGCTGCAATTCGGCACACCATTCGCCGCCGCTTTCATCCCACTGGTCCCGCTGGCTTCACGCGGGCGGCGTGGCGTGTTCAGCCACACATCCACCCCTTGCGTTAGATACCGGGCGACGTGCATGTCGTAATCTTCCACAAAGGCCACCCGGCCGCCCACATTGCTGTTTTTGGACAGATTGTAAATCTGCTGAATCAGGCTCTTGCCGGGGTCGTCGGCCGGGTGCGCCTTGCCTGCGAAGATGATTTGCACCGGCCGGTGCGAATCGAGCAACAGGCGTTGTAAACGGCCCAGGTCACGGAACAACAAGTCAGCCCGTTTGTAGGTGGCAAAGCGCCGGGCAAAGCCAATGGTCAGCGCATCCGGATCGAGCAGCATCCCGCTGGTGAGGATTTGCGAAGGATCGCTTACACCTTCTACCCAGCGGCGTCGCGCCCGCTCGCGAAGAAAACTGACCATCTTCCGCTTCAGATGCAGATGGGTTTCCCAAAATTCGGCGTCAGGAATGTCGGCCAGTCGCTCCCAGATGGTGGGGTTGTCTTCTTCTTCGACCCAATTTGGGCCGACGTATTTGCTGTAGAGCGAATATATCTCGCTACTGATCCAGGTGGAGACGTGGACTCCATTGGTAATCGCTGTGATGGGTACTTCCTCCACCGCTTTTTCCGGCCAGACGCGCTGCCACATTTGCCGCGAGATTTCGCCGTGGAGCTGGCTGACGCCGTTCACCTGGCCTGCCAGGCGCAGGGCCAACACAGTCATGTTAAAGGCGACCCCCCAGCCTTCCTGGTTTTCGCCCAGACTAAGAAATTCTTCGCGGCTCAGGTCAAGCTGCTCCCAGAAGCCGTTGAAGTAATGCTCGACAACCTGGAAGGTAAACGCATCATGGCCGGCCGGAACCGGAGTGTGCGTGGTAAAAATCGAGTGGCGGCGCACGATCTGCGACGCTTCGGCAAAACTAAGCCCCTCGGCCACCTTTTCCCGGATCAATTCCAGCAAGAGGAAGGCGGAGTGTCCTTCATTCATGTGCCAGACGGTCGGGTTGATGTTGAGGGCGCGTAGCAGGCGCACCCCGCCGATACCCAGCAAAATCTCCTGGCGGATGCGGGTCTCGCTGTCGCCGGAATAGAGGCGGGCAGATAGCTCCCGATCCCAAGGGTCATTTTCGTCTACGTCGGTGTCCAGCAGGTAAAGCGAGATGCGCCCAACCTGGATGTGCCAGACGCGGGCATACACCTCCCGATCCCCAACGCGCACCTGAATGAGCAGTTCTTGGTCGTCACCGAGATAAACAGGCGCGATGGGGGCGCGGTTGAAATCTAACTGTTGGTAAACGGCTTCTTGCCAGCCGTGTCCGGGGATTCGCTGCCGGAAGTAGCCCTGAGGATACATGAAGCCGACGCCGACGAAAGGCAGGCCCAGGTCACTGGCCTCTTTGGCGTGGTCGCCGGAGAGAATGCCCAGGCCACCGGAGTAGATGGGTACAGAGCTGTGCAGACCAAATTCAAAAGAGAAATAAGCGATGGTATTGGATTGTAATTCGGGGTAGTTGGTGCGGAACCAGGTGTGATTGCTGCGGATTTTTTGGTCAAAGAGGAGCATGACCTTGTTGTAATGGCGGATGAAGGCAACGTCTTCGGCGGCGGCGCGGAGTTGTTCGGCCGTCAGTTCGTGGAGCATTTGCACCGGGTTGTGTTGGGTGCGACGCCAAAGGGTGTAGTCTAGTCGCTTGAAGAGGTTGCGCGCTTCAGGTGTCCAACTCCACCAGAGGTTGTAGGCGAGTTCTGGTAGTCTGTTAATTTTTTCCGGGAGTTTTTCTTCAAAGTTACCCATGGAGTAAGCCTCATTTTGTTGGTGTATTGTTGTGCCAGCCATACACTGGCGACTCTATGATGATGGTGAATGGATATACTATATGGTTGATGAGTCAACCATTATGATAGGAGAATTATACCATGCGCCTGTCGCTGGGCAATTTGTGGCCGGATTCGGGTTGGCAGCGGATAAAAGGTGGCGTGGAGGTTGGGTTCAGAAGTCACGAAGGCTTTTTTGCTTGGGCGGATTTTTGCTGCGGCGGATGGCCAGGTCTGCCATTTTCTGGACGGACCAGTCGAATTGAGCTTCGCTCATGATGCTCCGGCTGATAGCGGGCGCGGAGTTGGTGCAGTTGGTGACGTAGGGTGTGCCATCTTGTAGGACAAATTCAACCAGGTTGATGTCGTATTGGTAAGCCTGGGTGAGGGTGAGGGCGTTTTGGCGGATTTGCTGCTGCGCGGTTTCGGAAAGGGCGTCGAGGGCGGGGAAATAACGGCCGTTTTCCCGATCATACCGCAGCAATAAAGCCTCCTTCTGGGCAATCACCATGCAATGAACATGCTGGTCGGATTGGATGAACTGCTGCAAGATCATCGAGTGCGTGCCGCTTTCATCGTAGCGCTGGATTAGTTCGTCCACATCGTTAACCAGATGAAATAGATGCTGCCCACCACTGTTAATATCCTTGAAAATTGCCGGCACGCCGACGTAGGCGACGATCCCTTCCCAGTCCATCGGATAGGCCAGGTTGCGAAAAGCGTCTGGACCGGCATCGCTCAGGCGGATGAACTTATTCGGCAATGCCACCGTGCGCGGCGCAGACATGCCCAACAGCCGGGCCAGCGCCAGCCCGTAGAATTTGCTATCGGCTGACCAGATAAATGGGTTGTTGATGACGTGGCACCCCTGTAAAGCAGCATATTTGAGATAAGCGCGGTAATAGGGTACTTCGTTAGAGATGCGGTCTATGATGACGGTGTAGGGGCACTCATTCTCCAGGAACGTGCCGCCAATTTTCACCAATTCGGCTTGCACGTCGCTCTGGCTTTCATTGACGGCGGCCAAAAAAGCGTCGGGCCAATCTGTCTCCTGGCCGATTAAAATGCCGATGCGCCGGGGGGTCTCTGCTGTCATGACTTTGCCTTCCCTTAAACGAATCCTTGAAGATAAGCGAACTATACATCAATTCCCGCCTGATGCCGAATCTTGAGCGGGCTGAAAAATGCAGCTAGAAACAGTGGGGAGAACTGCGCTTTTCTGGCAAATCTGCCCCTGAGGCCGCTTTGCCAACCGGCTTAATCCGGACCGGCAGCAAATTGAGCGAATAATTGATCATATTTTGGGGCCAGTTGGGACCAATCGTAGCGATGAACGGCCGTTACCAGCCCCGGCAGCCGCGCTCGAATCTCATCCTGATGGGTCAGGGCGTGGCGCAGCTTTTGCCGCAACTCCATCTCGTTTTCGTATAGGCAATCTGCGTGATAGCTTTCCGGGATGAGTTCCGGGTAGCTCAATCGCCGGGGCAACAAGGGGAAGGTGCGGCAGGCGATGGCCTCCAGGATGCTGATGCCGAAGAACTCGTGATGGGCTGTGGAGACAGTCAGATCCGCGGCCCAAAGCCAGTCGCGGTATTGGGCGCGGGGTAGATAACCGGCGTGGACGACCCGGTCGCTCAGGTGGCGGATCGCTTCGTGGAAGAGTAACGGCCGTTTGCCAAACTGCTCACCACACAGCGCCACCTCAAACGCCAATCCTTCTTCGGCCAATGCCCGCAGCGCGGCGAAAAACGTCTCCGGATTCTTGTCATACTCCCATCGCTGATTCCAAAGGATCAAGGGGACGTCGCGCTTCGCTACCTCTCTCGGCGGCGTCAGCCCAGCCAGGTCCAGGCCGACTGGCAGCACTCGGCTTTTGTAATGCAGGGTGGTGATGGTGTGGAGCAGATTGTAATCCGGGAAATGCTTCAGGAAGTTGGGTAGCGCCGTAAACCAGCTTTCCCGGTGGTAATCAGAATTAAACAGGACAAAATCGGCGGCCAACATAGACGCGAAATTGACGAAGACGTAATGCAAATCGCGCTCGCCATGTTGGCGGCGCATTGGCCCGCTGTTCCTGTTGGCCGGTAGGGGGTAGGTGAGCTGGTTTTCGTGCAGGTAAACGGCCGTTTTCACCCCGGCCGTTTGCTGCCGCGTCAGCGCCAGAAACGTCGTCAAATCGAGCATATCGGTCGCCAGGATCAGGTTTGGGCGAACGGCCGTTTGCCCAAACCGTTCCGCCAGTGTCACGGCCCCACCATGCATCCGCCACTTCCAAAAACGGGCCGGCAGACCGAATATCTCCACCTGTGCCTGGCTGTACTTCGCATATCCTTCCGCCCAGGCGCGATGACTCCCGCCATGATAAGGCGAAAGAAGCGCCACGTGTAAAGGCGTCACAACCACTGCCTCCTTAAAAATTACCGCCCATCACACTTGACTCCGCCGAAAAAAGGTCGCGCAAAGACGCAAAGGCGCAAAGTTTCCAGAGTAAAAATCT
>CAYONK010000298.1:3301-6285 GCA_964405285.1 uncultured Ardenticatenaceae bacterium | reverse complement strand
GTTTGGGGGTCTAAATATGTCATGGAACCTCCATATGGGTTGGTTTGTGGGGGTGAAGTTTACTGGAAAGTGGCGAGGAAGGGCAACGGCCGTTATGATTGGGAAAGTGGCAAGTGGCAAGTGGCCTGTGGCAAGTGGCCTGTACCGGCCACTTGCCACTGTCAACCGGCAACGCTTATGACCCGACAAAACCGCAATATCGTCTACTCGACTGATTCCGCCTTTCAGAAGCGCTGCCAACGCTGCGGCAGCTACCCCTGCCGCTGCCCTAAGCCGAAGAGTTTGCCACCGGGGGAGCAAACGGCCGTTCTCCGCCGCGAGAAAAAAGGGCGAGGCGGCAAAACCGTCACCCTCATCCAAAACCTCCAACTCACCCCGGAAGACATGACCGCCCTGAGCAAACAACTCAAACAAGCCTGCGGCGCCGGCGGCGCCGTCAAAGACGACCAGATCGAAATCCAGGGCGACCACCGCGAAAAAATCGCCGAACTCCTCAAAAAACTCGGTTACAAAACAAAACTGGCGGGGGGATAGGGCAAGTGGCCGGTGGCCGGTGGCAAGTGGCCGGTGGCAACCAGCAACCGGCAACCAGCTACCAGCAACCGGCAACCACCCACCCATTCGGGTAGCTCCCCAACTACCTGAATAGAACCTGAAATCTATCTCTTTGGCTGTGCGAGAGGGGCTGTATTCCTGTTATACTCTATTTGTACATTTTATCACAAATATAGTAAATAAGGAGTGCAACCCATGATTATCAATACCCGCGATACCTTCCAACAGCGATTCGAGATGGTGGACCGCACAGTGACCAGCTGGATGGCGCGCAATGGTCTGCTCTTGCTGCGGCTTGGCCTGGGCATTGTATTTCTCTGGTTTGGGGCGCTCAAACTCTTTCCGAACATGAGTCCGGCCGAGGGGCTGGTACGCAACACGATATTCTTTCTCAATCCGGCCATCGCCCTGCCGCTCATCGCCCTCTGGGAAATGGCGATTGGCCTGGGCTTGCTGTGGGGGAAACACATGCGCCTGACGCTGCTGCTGCTCTTCTTGCAGATGCCGGGCACGATGCTGCCCATTTTGCTGCTGCCCAATGAAGTCTGGACACAATTTCCTTTCGCGCTGACCATTCAGGGGCAATATATTTTTAAGAATCTGGTACTGATCGCGGCCGGGATTGTGTTGGGAGGCACGGTGCGCGGCGGTTATATCGAGCCGGATCCGCGCGCATGAGCGCAACAAAAAGACCCCAGGGGTTTGGGAAACCCCTGGGGTCTTTTTGTTTTTCCATCAACGCAAACCGGCCACAATCGTGTCCACGTTGGCGCGGACCATGCCGATGTAGCTGTCGGCTCCGCTGCCGGCCGGGCCAATCGCTCCCGTAAACAACTTCAACACCTGAACCTGATCGCAGCCGGTCAATTCGGCGGCGACGGTTTGCGCCAACTTATCGCTGACGGTCGCTTCGGTGAAGAGGGTGCAAACGTTGCGTTCGCGCATCGTCTCAATCAGTCCGGCCAAATCTCTGGCGGAGGGTTCCGCCAGGGTGCTGCGGCTGGGGATAACCGTGCCCAACACCTCGAAGCCATAATCGCGGGCGAAGAAGCCGAAGGAATCGTGGTTGGTTACGAGGAAGCGGCGCTCGGCCGGGATTTCGGCAAGCTGCTCACTGGCATACTCCTCCAATTCCTCTAGCGCTTCCAGATAAGCGGCCGCATTGCTGGCGTAGAGATCAGCGTTGTTCGGGTCCAGGTCGCTGAGGATCTGCTGGGCGTTTTTCACCCACTGCTCAACATTGTGGATAGAGAACCAGGTGTGGGGGTCGGCGTCGCCGTGATCGTGATCGTGGGTCTCATCGGCGTGGGCTTCTTCGCCTTCGTGGGCGTGACCGCCGAAGGCGAGCGGGGCGATGTTGGCGGAGATGGGGACGAGCGGGATATTTTCGCCGATGGTCGCCAGGTTATCTAACAGCGCTTCTTCCAGGTTCCAACCATTGATGAAGATGACGTGGGCGGAGGAAACGGCCGTTAAATCCCGCGCCCCTGGTTCATAGCTGTGGGGGTCTTGTCCGGCGCTCATCAGCGTCGTCAGGTCAATGACCTCGCCGCCCACCTGGGCCAGCACGTCACCGATGATGCTGGTGGTCGCCACCACGCGGAGCCGCTGACCGCCCAAGTCTATTGCTCCTAAGGCAGGCAGCAACAGCATATCGGCTTCGTGATCGTGGTCATGGTCATGATCGTGGTCGTGGTCGTGGTCCTCATCGTGGTCGTGGTCCTCATCATGCTCATGTTCGTGATCATCGTGATCATGATCGTCCTCATGTTCCTCTTCATGATCGTGGTCCGCTTCGTCATGCTCATGGGACTCTTCAACCTGGGCGACGGTTTGTTCGGGCTGGGTAGGGGAAACGGCCGTTTCCCCCCCACCCGAACAACCAGCCATCAACAACAGATACGCCAATGTCACCAGCAGCGTCAGCCAAAATCGGGGCGATTTTTGCATTATGTTCATTCTTTAACTCCTTATTGATACATTTTATCATTAACAGCGGCCCGATTTTAACCAAGAGAGCGTATCTGTCAAGGGAAAACGAGAGACGGCTGAGGTTTTTTATTACAAAGGGACAAAGGGACAAAGAAGCAACAAAGGAACTCTCCTTCCTTTGTTGCTTTGTCCCTTTGTAATAAATTCTTTTAGCGCTTGTTTAACAAGTAGGCGGCTACGCCGCCGCCGATGAAGCCGAAGAGGTGGCCCTGCCAGGAGATGCCGTTGCCCTGGGGCAGTACGCCCCACAGCAGACTGCCGTAGAGGAAGAAGACGAGGATAGACCAGAGAACGGCCGTTACGCTCCGTTCAAAGTAGCCGCTAATCAACAAAAAGCCGAAATAGCCAAAAATCAGCCCGCTCGCCCCAATGTGGACGGTGTTCGCCGGGCCGATCAGCCACGTGCCAAAGCCGCTGACCACAATCGTAACCAGGGT
>CAYONK010000298.1:0-3291 GCA_964405285.1 uncultured Ardenticatenaceae bacterium | reverse complement strand
ACCAGGGTGACAATAGCAAAGGTCCGCGTACCGCGCAGCAGGACAAACCAGCCCAAGACCAGCAGTGGCACGGTGTTGGCCGCCAGATGGGCGAAGTTGCCATGCAGCAGCGGCGCGTAGATGATGCCCGCCAACCCATCCGAGGTGCGCGGTTGGATGCCATACGCATTCAGCCCCCCGCGAAAGATCAGGAAATCCACAATCTCCAGCAGCCATAAAAAAGCGACAAACCCGCCCAAAATGATGGCATGACCTTTCAGCGTGTCGCCGATTTCTCGGAGGGTCGTTGTATTACGTTCGTTATCCATCAAACAACCAACAGCAACAATCAACAATCAACGGTTAACAGTGAACGGTTAACCGTTAACCGTTCACTGTTGACTGTTATATGTTAATCCCCGGTTCCTTCGGGCAATGGCTTAGCGCTTGCAGCCCTTCCGCTGTCGCCAGGGTCAACTCTTCCAGGCGGATGCCGCCCCATCCGGGGAGGTAGACGCCTGGCTCGACGGTGACGACCATGCCCGGCTTGAGCGTGTAGTTCGCTCCGCCTGCCGTGTAGCTGAAGAATGGTCCTTCGTGGATGTCCAGCCCGACGCCATGCCCCAGGCCATGCCCAAAATGGTCGCCATGCCCGGCGGCCTGGATGACGGAGCGGGCGTGGGCGTCCACTTCGTTGCCGTTTTGGCCGGGGCGAGCGTGTTGGAAAACGGCCGTTTGCGCCGCCAACACCAACTCATACACCGCTCGAAACTGCGCGTCCGGTTCGCCCAGGAAAAAAGTGCGGGTCAGGTCACTTTTATAGCCATCCACTTGCGCACCCATATCTACGATGAGTGGGTCGTTGGCTTGTAACGGCCGTTCCCCCGCCTTGTGATGGGGTAGGGCGCTGTTCGGTCCGCTGGCGACCAAAATGTCGAAGGCCATGCCCTCCGCGCCCGCTTCGCGCATCAGCTTCTCCAACTCCCAGGCCAGGGCGCGTTCCGTCATGCCCGGCCGGGCCAGATGGGGAACCTGGGCCATTGCCGCGTCGGTGATGGCGGCGGCGGCGCGGATCGCCTCTAGCTCCGCTGCGCTCTTTTGCCAGCGCAATGGCTCCAGCGTCGGCGACAGGTGAACCCAGGCGACGTTTTCCGCCGCCTTCGCCCAACGCTCCGCCTCGCTCAAGCTGAGGTGGTCCGCTTCCAGGCCGATGATCTGCGCGCCAGCCGTCGCCAGGAAGTCCTGGTCCGCCTCGGCGGTGCGATTGTGCCGCACCAGAGTGAAATCGGGCGATTGGGCCAGCGCCTGCTCCCAATAGCGGAAGTCGGTTGCCAGCAGCGCCTTCTCCGCCGTCACCAGCAGATACCCGGCCGAGCCGGTGAAGCCGCTCAGCCAGCGCCGGTTGCTGCCGCTGCCGATCAAGATGCCATCCACCTGCCATTCAGAGAGTTGGGCGCGAACGGCCGTTAAGCGTTCCATGCTATCGTTCATTCAAACCATCCTAAAAATGAGATTGGAGATTAGAGATTGGAGATTTTGCTGGTGCGCAATCTCTAATCTCTAATCTCCAATCTCCCAATCTCCGTCTGCAAAATCGCCCGCAAAATCGCCACCGTCGTCGCGTAGGTGGGGTCCATGCCGAAGTAGGAAAGGTTTTGCGTCCCCAGGTTGGTCCCCTTGCTGAAGGGCGTGTCCGAGGCGTAATGCAAAATGCCGATGGGGAACGGGTTGTTATACAGCGTCACAATCTGGTCATAGGGATGGCGCTTTGGGCGGACCATCTCATAAATCCCGCTGAGATATGGCCCCGCTTCCATCTCCATGTCGGTGTACCCCTCCTGGTAGAAGACCGACATATAGCCCTCGTTCTGCAAGAAGGTTCCCGGCACGGTGATCGCCTTCTGGTTGTCCATCACCGTACCGTAGACCAGATAGGGGGCCACGTCGTCGGCGGTGAAGCAGTTGTCGAAGAGGTAGGTGTTCAGCGAATGCTCGTCGTGGACCACATTGGGGATCATCACGTCGCCGATGCTGCCGTTGAGGGTGGCCGCCTTCCCCATGATGTAGACGCCGCGAATCTCGTCCACGTTGCGGGCCAATTCAGTGAGGACCTGATAGGCGGCCATGCCCAGGGGATAATCTATGTTGACCACAAGCGCCCGGCTCTCGGCCAATCGCGCCATGCCGGGCGCGGCCAGGCGGGTATCCATCCGATTGACGTCCAGTTTGCTCAGGTCGAAGACTTGCACCTCGATATCGAAGGCGTGTTCGCTGGGGATGCGGTAGATGCCGACGGAGCGTTCGTGGGCCAGCCGCGCCGCCCGGACGTGGGGATGGACCGCTTCATATTTTTTCAGGACGTAGTAGAGAAAGTTTTCCAGGCTGCTGGGGATGTTGCGCTCCAGGATGTCGTGGTATTCCTGGCGCAAGGTCTCCGCGCCGTTGGCGTTGAGGAATTCGTCTAAATCGCGCTCGATGTGCAGGCCGAAGCCGCTGAGCATGTTGGGCAGGCTGTGGGTGTTGCTGGAGACGAAGTAGACGGGGCGTTCGTCGAAGGCGATGTCGGCCGGGGTTTTGGTTTCGACTTTGCGCCACCAGCGGCGGGTGGCGCGTTTGTAGTCGGCCAGGGAACCGGCCAGGGAGCGGATGGCGATGTCGTGGCGCTGTTGGGCGATGGAGAGGAGGCGGGCGGGCAGGTTGGCTCCCCAGATACGGTTGAGTTTGTCGAGGTCGGCGGGGGAAACGGCCGTTTTCTCCGCCAACTCCGCCAATTCCACCGCCGTTAACGGCCGTCCGTCCGCTGCCTGCTGGATTTGTTCGAGGGCGGCGATGACGCTGGGGGTGTGTAGGAGTTGGTGCAGTTTGCGCCGCTCAATCTGGTAAGCCACCAAAATCGGCACCAGGTCATCAATGTCGGAGCGGCTGGCGATATAGACGGCCAGGGTATGACGGCCGTCGAAAAAGCTGCGTCGCCGCCGTCCGGGAGCGCTCACCTGGGACCAGGTCTCCACCTCCGGGTAGCCATGCTCGGCAAAGACCCGCGCCGACTGGCCCATAATCACCAATTGCACCTGGTCAATGCAATCGGGGATACGCAGGATGGCGTAGACGAAGGCGGCCATGTCCAGCGCCGGTTCGTCGGCGCGGATGTGCAGAGCGGAGCGCATCCGCTTGTGGGCCTCAAACAGGGAGCGCAGCCGCACTTCCCGCGTGCTGCGCAGCAGCGAGTAGGAGGGGCGTAAGTAGAGGGTGATTTCTTCGTGGCCGGACCTGGGGACAGTGCGGTCCATAGCTCTCCCAATGGTCAATCGT
>CAYONK010000297.1:0-6289 GCA_964405285.1 uncultured Ardenticatenaceae bacterium | reverse complement strand
ATTCCGTCGGCGTCGTAGGCAAAGGAAATGGTTTCCACCGGATTGCTGGCCCCGCTGGTGCAGTGGTCGCCGCTGTGGCGAGTCGCTTGGTGGAGTTGGTTTTCGGCCGTTGAGTCATCTCTCCTCTTGATCTTCCACTTCTTTTTGGTTGGTAGCGGATAGCTTTCTCGAGCTAAGTTCTTCTAATAATTTTGTAAGGTAGTAGCCTAGAACAATCCAAGCAGGCAATAATAAACAACCAAGGATTTGTACCCAAGAACTCCGCCCGGTAAATATCCAGTAAAGGAAAATTAACGCTGGAATTATTAATCCTATCCCTATCAAGGCTGCAATTGTACAAGCAAGCCATTTTTTCCATTGGTACAGGCTGCTTAAATAGCCTCCTACTTGGAATGAATATAGGCAAAGAGCTAATACAGCAGTAAAAAATTTGATTACACCACCCCAGTCTAGAGTTTTCACTTTGAGCCTTCCTTGTTGTATCAGCCACGTTTATCAATAACCCGGTTTTCCTAAACTCAAAGTAATGGGTGATACTCCACCTGGATTATTATTCGCGTTTCGTATCACTGGATAGTAGGTTGTATCCTGTGCCCATGTAGCCCCAAAAAATTTTTCCGCTTGGTGGACAGCAAATTCACCTGTGGTAGACAACATACCAATATAGTTTAATGCCATCGGTGCTTTTGATAGAGCAGCGACCAATCCTAGCCCACCTATTACACCATATGCAGTAAAACCAATTATGGAAACTAATGCAAGAACTCCAGTGTACATAAACGCAGCCTCAACAGCATCGACACCAATTCCTATATTTGTATTGGAAAATGTAATATTTCTGCCACGAAAATCTCTCTGGTGCGGTAAAAATTCCCAACCAAGATCGCGGTACGAATTGGCAAGTGCAGCGTTTTGCTCTATTTTGTCAGAGGCTTTGAAGTAATTGGCACTAACCTCGTAACCCCTACAATCTCCAGAGATCCCCCAAAATCCCCCCCTGAATTTGTTAGACATGGTTTCAAACAAGACAAGCATTGCACTACCGCCATCATGATCAATAACGTCTCCCCAAGTAAATTTTTCATCATGCCATAGTAGTTTACCAAGCTTCGTTCCCCACAAATCAATTGCTTGTTCTTCCGAAACAATCCCAAAGTACTTTTCTAACTCATCTTTGGTCAGGTGGCCCGTTGGGTCGGAGTAGCGGAGGGGGTTGCCCAGGACGTAGGCGTAGCGGTTGAAGGCTTGGGGCGCGGCCGGGTCCGGCACCAGGGTGTCGGCCGAGATGAATTTGCCGATGGCCGGGTCGTAGTAGCGGGCATTGTCCAGGCCGCTGTCCCAGCGCTGGCTGGTGTAGCGGTAGCCGGTGGGCGTGGTGTGCTGCGCATAGCGCTGCTTGCCCCACGGGTCGTAGCGCAGTTGGGAACGGCCGTTGCCGTTGGTCTGCAATATTGTTTTCATTCCCTTCCCACCTGCTGCTCCGGCGCAGTCTTCTACCTGCTGCTGTGGCCGGCGTCCCGCCGTGCCACACCCCGCCGGCCAATCCCCAACCCAGTAGCCAAAGTACGATTCCATGCCGAAATTTTACGGGAATTGAGATGGCAAAGCGAGAGACGCCATTGATAAGGCCATCTGATGGCTGCTGCCAAAAGGCCGCAACAGGGTTGGAAAATGGCAAAGGGGTGTGTGAAGTAATGCTTCTTGACCGCGCCGGGGGCAAACAACTCTTCCTGGCACAGCTTGCCCAGGTAAATTGCTTTCTGACAGTACTCTTGCCGTGGAATTATCACACCGCTAGTTGTGAATACCGGCTGTGTGTTAGGTCACCATAATCAAATAAAACACTATCATTCCCAATCCAAATCCGGCAATTGCATACCAGAATGATGCCGCCTTTACAGCTAATAACTCGTCAACCTTAGCACAGTCTCGCAAGCGTACTAAAGTTTCTGTACTTTTTGTGGTGCCTAGGATCAAAATACCCATCCCTATAAAAATTAGTAAGATGCGACTAAGCCCAAGTAAGTAAAGATCACTTAAACTGCCAGGTGTATCTCCAAGGGTTTCTGTTAAGACCCCGAACATTAGCAGATTGATTGCAAAACCACACAAAGCACCACCCAGGATCGTAGCCTGTTGTAAGATTCTGATCCACGATAATCTCACTTTGTTTTTCTCCCTTTTAGTTCCGTCTTTGGTCCCACTTTCTGGCATTTTTTACCATCGAGTTGCTGCACTGCGCCAGACCATTTGCGAGATCCCCTGCTCCGGCGCGGTCTTCTACCTGCTGCTGTGGCCGGCGTCCCGCCGTGCCACACCCCGCCAGCCAATCCCCAACCAAGTAGCCAAAGTACGATTCCATGCCGAAATTTTACGGGAATTGAGATAGCAAAGCGAGGGACGCCATTGATAAGGCCATCTGATGGCTGCTGCCAAAAGGCCGCAACAGGGTTGGAAAATGGCAAAGGGGTGTGTGAAGTAATGCTTCTTGACCGCGCCGGGGGCAAACAACTCTTCCTGGCACAGCTTGCCCAGGTAAATTGCTTTCTGACAGTACTCTTGCCGTGGAATTATCACACCGCTAGTTGTGAATACCGGCTGTGTGTTAGGTCACCATAATCAAATAAAACACTATCATTCCCAATCCAAATCCGGCAATTGCATACCAGAATGATGCCGCCTTTACAGCTAATAACTCGTCAACCTTAGCACAGTCTCGCAAGCGTACTAAAGTTTCTGTACTTTTTGTGGTGCCTAGGATCAAAATACCCATCCCTATAAAAATTAGTAAGATGCGACTAAGCCCAAGTAAGTAAAGATCACTTAAACTGCCAGGTGTATCTCCAAGGGTTTCTGTTAAGACCCCGAACATTAGCAGATTGATTGCAAAACCACACAAAGCACCACCCAGGATCGTAGCCTGTTGTAAGATTCTGATCCACGATAATCTCACTTTGTTTTTCTCCCTTTTAGTTCCGTCTTTGGTCCCACTTTCTGGCATTTTTTACCATCGAGTTGCTGCACTGCGCCAGACCATTTGCGAGATCCCCTGCTCCGGCGCGGTCTTCTACCTGCTGCTGTGGCCGGCGTCCCGCCGTGCCACACCCCGCCAGCCAATCCCCAACCAAGTAGCCAAAGTACGATTCCATGCCGAAATTTTACGGGAATTGAGATAGCAAAGCGAGGGACGCCATTGATAAGGCCATCTGATGGCTGCTGCCAAAAGGCCACAACCAGGGCTGGAAAATGGCAAAGGGGTGTGGCGCGGCGAGGACATCGGCCACAGCAGCAGGTAGAAGGCTGCGCCGGAGCAGGGGGTAATGTTCTGTTATAGTATCAAAGGCCATAAACTGACATCTTTCTCTGGTATGAAGGTCAATTTATGCCCTTGCTAAGCATAAAACCTGGCCAAGCTAAAACCCCATTTCGCTAAGTCGGAAAACAATTATCTGTCCTAACAATGTACCCAACGACGATACCCATGCCATGGTTATGATGCGCCACACCAGACTGTTCATGATCGCGTGTAAACCACGTTTCCATAGGGAAGAAGTGACGAGCATAAATAGAGTTCCCAGGAGAAGGGATGGCAAAAAGAGAGTAAACGAGGAGACGTGACCACGTAGCCAAAGTTGGCCGCAAAGAAGAGATAGAGAGGTTCCAACGACACCCGACCCTGCAATGAGGAAAAAAATCAGAGTAAGTTTGTTTCATGATTACTACACCGGTTTTGTTAATCACCCATTGCAAACACTGCCGTAAACTTGGCATTTGTCAACGGTCAAAGGGCCATAACGAGGGTACGTCACTTTCCTCTGCTGCTCCGGCGCGGTCTTCTACCTGCTGCTATGGCCGGCGTCCCGCCGTGCCACACCCCGCCGGCAATGCTTGCTGCCTCAATCGAGTGCAACTACCATCCTGCGCTAGGGCCAGTGTCCCTACCGCGCAGCCCTGCCTTCGTCATGCTCACGCCAAAGAGAGCCATGTCGCCCGAAAAGCAAGACACCCTGGCCGCTGGCAAACTGACTGGCGCTGGCATGAGAATGTGGCACGGTGTGGAACACCGGCCATAGCAGTGGGGTCAAACGTTGGTTAGTTGGTATTCTTCGGCTTTGACCCCACGTGGATGGCGATTGTGCCGAACATGAACATCTGGTACCCCACGTCCACAAATCCCGCCGCCCGCATGATGGCGGCTAACTCCTCCGGCCCCTTGAACGCCTGGGTGCTGTCTGGCAGGTAGCGGTAGGCGTCGGCGTTGCCGGAGACCAGCCGGCCGAGCGTCGGAATCACATAATTCAGGTGGAGGCGGATGAAGGGCTTGAGCAGGTTGTCCTTCGGCGGGCTGGATTCCAGCACCACCACCCGGCCACCGGGCTTTGTCACCCGCAGTTGTTCGCGGAAGGCGCCGGGCACGTCTATGACGTTGCGCATGAGGAAGCCGGAGGTGACGGCGTCGAAGCTGGCTTCGGGGAAGGGGAGGGCCAGGGTGTCGGCGGTGGTCCAGAGGATGGGCTGCCGTTCGGGGAGGCGCTTGCCCGCCTGCATCATTTCGATGGTGAAGTCGCCGCCAACGGCCGTTATCCCCGGCCGCTGTCTTAACCCCTCCAGAGCAATATCCCCTGTGCCGGTGGCGATGTCTAGCAAACGGCCGTTTTCCGGCAGCCGCGCCTGTTGAATGACATACCTGCGCCATTTCACATCCTGCCCGGCCGTCATCAGGCGGTTCATCGTGTCATAGCGCCCGGCAATACGGGCGAACATATTCTGCACGTAATCGGCGCGTTCTTTACCTTCCAGATGGGCCATTGTTAACAGTTAACAGTTAACAGTTAACTGTTAACTGTTGATTCTCCTTCCTCTTTAATTTCCGCCCCACTCTCCCCTTCCCACGGCAGCACCTCCCGCGCCTTGCTCGTGCCGGTGGGCGGACCGATGACGCCCAGCTCCTCCATCATGTCAATCAGGCGGGCGGCGCGGGTGTAGCCAATGCGGAAGCGGCGCTGCAACAGCGAAGTAGAAGCTTTGTTGATCTGCCGCACCATGGCGATGGCCTCCGGCATCAACTCATCTTCGTATTGCTGCCGCAGTTTGTTCTCTTCTTCGATGGCCTGGAGTTCTTCCCACAACGGCCGTTGTGGTTCCACTACCGTCGGCGCGGGCGGCGGGGTTGGCGGGGCGGCAGGTTCCTTTTTTGGCTCCGGCAAAATGGGCGTGGGGGCGGTGGCTAACGGCCGTTTGGTGTCGGAGTGCGGAGTGCGGAGTGCGGAGTGCGGAGTGGCGGGCGGCCCATTGACAATTGACGATTGACCATCAACAATTGACAATTCTCCGCTTGGCATTGCTGCGCGCGGAATCGCCGCCTCCTCCGCCGTCACCGTGTTGAAGCGGCGGGCGCGCTGCCAATAGGCGATCAGCCCGCTCAACTCCTTGTCGCTGACAAAACAGCCCTGCAAACGGGCCGGGGCCGCCGCATCCGGGCTTTGGAAGAGCATATCCCCTTGCCCCAACAGCCGCTCCGCGCCCGTCGTGTCCAAAATCACCCGGCTGTCGGTGCTGGAAGCGACGGCGAAGGCGATCCGCGCCGGGAAGTTGGCCTTGATGATCCCCGTCACCACGTCCACCGACGGCCGTTGCGTGGCGATAATCATATGAATCCCGGTGGCGCGAGCCATCTGCGCCAGACGGGTGATGCCCCGCTCCGTATCTTCCGGCGAGAGCATCATCAAATCGGCCAACTCGTCAATGATGATGACGATATAGGGCAGCTTTTTCGCGTCTTTCTTGCTCTGATTCTTCTTGTTGAAGTCGGTGATGTTACGCGCCCCCACCTCGGCGAACATCTTATAGCGATTGTCCATCTCGCGCATCGCCCATTGCAGCGTGCCGATCACCCGATCCATCTCCACCACCACCGGCGCGGCCAGGTGGGGGATGCCGTTGTAGCCGGTCAGTTCCACCCGCTTCGGGTCCACCATCACCAACTTCAAATCGTCGGGCGTGTTCAGCAGCAGCAGATTGGCGATGATGCTGTTGACGCAGACCGACTTACCGGAGCCGGTGGTCCCGGCGATGAGCAGGTGGGGCATGGCGGCCAGGTCGGCGGCGATGGGCTGCCCGGCCACATCCTGCCCCAGGCCGATGGCCAGCGGCGACTTCTTGGCGATTTTGCCGAAGTTGTCCGACTCCATCACGTCGCGCAGGGAGACGAGCGCTTTGGCGGTGTTGGGCACTTCGATGCCCACGTACCCCTTGCCGGGCACAGGGGCCTGGATGCGGATGGAGCGGG
>CAYONK010000296.1:2857-6309 GCA_964405285.1 uncultured Ardenticatenaceae bacterium | reverse complement strand
TGAAGCAGCCGAATCCTCTCAAGCTCATCGGCATCATCAGCGGCAAGGAGTTGCTGGACAATTTGCGCGACCAGCGCTCCGTGTTTAACGCGCTGCTCAGCGTGCTGCTCAATCCGCTGCTTTACATCGTCCTTTTTGGCTTTCTCAACCGCTCCTTCACCGAACAGACAGAGCAGACGTTGCGCCTGCCGGTCGTCGGCGCGGAGAACGCGCCGAACCTGGTTGCTTTTCTGGACCAATTTAACGTGGAGATTTTGCCACCGCCGGCCGATCCGCGCGCGGCGGTGCAGAGTGGCGAGGTTGACGTGGTGCTGGTCATCCCCGCTGAATTTGCCGCCGCCTTTAGCCGGGGGGAACCGGCCCCGGTGGAGCTGATTCAGGACATCTCTAACCAGGGGACGAGCGTGCCGGTGCGGCGGGTGGAGAGTATGCTGGAGCAGTACAGCAGCCGGATCAGCGCCTTGCGTTTGCTGGCGCGGGGGATCAGCCCGGCGGCGCTGACGCCGGTCCCTGTTGTCACGGTAGATGTTTCTCCGGCGGCCAGCGGCGCAGCGGGCACGGTGCTGAATTTGCTGCCGATTATTATGCTGACGGCCGCTTTCTTGGGCGGTTTTTACATGGTGGTGGATATGACGGCCGGAGAGCGAGAGCGTGATTCGCTGGAACCGCTGCTGATTAATCCCGTCCCGCGTTGGGCCTTTGTGGTAGGCAAGTACCTGACCGCCTTTGGCTTCACCATCCTGGCAACCGCCCTGGCGACGACGCTTTTCTTAACGCTGCTGGGCATTCCGGCGGTGCAGACGTTCACCGCGCTCCAGGTGAATGTAACGGCGGGGGCGATGGCAACGGCCGTTCTCATCATCATCCCCGTCGTCTTTATGGCCGTCGCCTTGCAGATGCTGATCGCCTCCTACACGCGCAACGTCAAGGAGGCGCAAACCTACACCCAACTGCTTTCGCTGGCCGGGTTTATGCCTGCGCTCTTTCTCGCCATCTTGCCCATCCGGGCGCAGCCCTGGATGCTCCTGACTCCCACCATCTCCCAAACTTTTCTGATCAACCGGGTGATGCGCGGCGAGGCATTGGCGACGATGGAGGTGGTGGGGGCAACGGCCGTTACCCTGCTCGTTGGTCTGGTGGCGTTGGGCGTGGCGATCCGGCTCTATAACCGGGAGCGGATTGTATTGATCGGTTAAGGGGTGAACCAATGGTGCGTCAGGTATTCAAACAATTCAACCGACTGATGCTCTGGCATTGGCGGCTGGGAATGGGGCCTTATCTCAACTTTTGGCCTGCTGGCTTCGGCCGTTTTATCGTGTTGGTCCATCGCGGCCGCAAGAGCGGCCGCCTCTATCACACCCCCGTCAACTACGCCGAGATAGATGGGGTCGTGTACGTAGCGGCCGGTTTTGGCAAAACCGCCGACTGGTATCGCAACATCATGGCCGCCTCTCACGTTGAACTCTGGCTGCCAGACGGCCGTTGGCTGGCTGAAGCCGAAGACGCGACCGACGCCCCTGGAAGCCTCGTCTGGCTGCGCGAAGTTCTCATAGGCAGCGGCTTTGCCGCCTATCTGGCCGGGATCAACCCACATAAGATGGATGATGAGGCGCTGGCGACGACAACGGCCGTGTATCGCCTCCTGCGCCTGCGCCGGGTCGCTCCTCTCGGCGGGCCGGGCGGGCCGGGCGACCGAGTCTGGCTCTGGCCGCTGCTGACTCTGGTCGCCTTGCTTGTCGGGTTGTGCTGGCCGCGCCGCCGGGCAGGATAAGAGGCTCGGCCGATGACGCCGAAACAAAAAGTCGCCGCCTACATCACAGCCGGAAGCAACTTGCTGCTGTTCTCTCAACCCGCCTATCCCGAAGCTGGGACGCAAATCCCCGGTGGGACGGTGTGGCCGGACGAAACGCTGGACCAGGCTGTCTTGCGCGAAGCGACAGAGGAGACGGGCCTGGCCGGGCTGCGCATCAAACGCTATCTCGGCGACCGCGTCTACCATCTGTCGGCGGCCGATGGCACGCCGGTGACCATCCAGCGCCATTTCTACCATCTGCTCCACGACGGTCCAATGGTTTCCGGTGGCTGGCGGCACTGGGAACAAGACCCCTCCGATGGCAAGGGCGAGCCTATCGAATTCTTTCTCTGGTGGGCCAATTTCCCGGATGATCTGCCCGCACTGGCCGCGCAGTTTGGCGATTTGCTGGCGTTGGTGGAGCCGGAGGCTTAACAGGCGACCGAGAGCTTGCGTCTGCTCTCCCCTGACAGTATGAGCATGACCGGCACGTAGAGACGCTGCATGGCAATGGCTTTACTCGTCCGGTGTAACCCACCAGGTCTGTGTGGGCGCCGACGATCAGCCATTCGCCTGGGGACGGCTGCGGAAGTGGAAGAAGCGTTCAACCTGGCGCAGGACGCGATCAGAGAAGGAGCGCTCGCCGCCCAGGTCTGGTGGCGCGTATTGCGCCAGGTAGTGGGAAACGGCCGTTTCCCCCGCTTTCACCAACTCCCGATACGTCTCATTGTCCGGCGTGGGCTGCACGCTAAAGTCAATCGCCGAGACGCAGCAGTTGCTGACGTCAATGGTGCGCTGGCGGTCTACCACTCGCTGCTCGTGGGCGACGGTTTGCGCCTCCAAGGTTGCCTCGAAGAGATTGGCGATGTAGGTGGGCAGATTGGTGATCGGGCGATGGTTGGTCTCGGCGCAGTCGGGCGGGGTGTAGAAGCGGCAGCCGAGGGTTTCCCAGTTGATCCCATTTTGGTAGTAGGGATTGTCGGCGGCGTACTGCGGCGTGTCGAACAGATGAATGGGATAGGTGGAGAGGGTGCCGCCGTCGCAGTAATAATCGCCCTGGCCCAGCGTTTGCCCATCATATTGGGGCGCGGCGAAGAAGAGGGGGAGGGAACTGGAGAGGAGAACGGCGTCGGCAACGGCCGTTTCCGGCGTGGCGTCGGCGCTGAAAATTTCCAGGTGGCGCTGCGACAGGTTGGTGGCGACAACATGCAGGTCGCGGAAGCCCTTTTCTTGAAAATCGGCGAAGGTGGCCCGGCCATCGCCAGTCTGTTCGGCGATGGTCTCTTGCAGCCAGTTATGGGCGTAGTCGGAGGCGTACCAGCCGTAATGACGCAGCAGGCGGTTGAAGGCGTCCATGTTTTGCGCCACATCTCTGGCCAGGCTGGCGTTGATGAGGCGGGCGGGGAGGCGAACGGCCGTTTTCAGCCCCGGCACTTTGCTGTAATCCAACGTGCGGCACAGGGCCACGCTCTCGGCGGCGCTGAGGCGAAAGCTAAGAACCACTGCCATCACCGCCCCAACCGATGTGCCCCCGACGCGCTCGATCTGCGGCAAAATCCCCGCCTCCTCCAACGCCGGGATCACGCCATGATAGGCAAACCCTTTGATGCCGCCCCCCTGAAAAATGAGGTTTCTAAACGGGTAGTGAGACATGGTGGCT
>CAYONK010000296.1:0-2757 GCA_964405285.1 uncultured Ardenticatenaceae bacterium | reverse complement strand
TGGCGGCTGGTGGCTGGTGGCTGGCTTATTGCCAACTACCAACTACCAGCGACCAGTTACCAGTTACCAGTTACCATTCTCCAACACCAATTTACCGCTGAACTCGCCATCTTGCAGCCGTTTTAGGGCGGTCGGCCCTGCGGACATGGGGTAGATGGTGTCTATGATGGGGCGTAAACGGCCGTTAAACAGCAACCCCATCACCGCCGCATAATCCGCACTCGTCCCCATCGTGCTGCCAATGACCCGAAGCTGCTTGCCAAAAATCAGCCGGTTGCCAATCTCGAAGGTCGGCCCGCTGGTGTTCCCCACCGTCAGCAAACGGCCGCCCCGCTTCAACGCCCGCAGCGACAGGGCAAAGGTGGCCGCGCCCACGTTGTCCACCACCACGTCCACCCCTTGCCGCTCCGTCAGCTTAAACAGCGCCCGCCCCCACTCCTCTTCGTGCCGGTTGATGGTCACGTCCGCGCCCAGCTCTCGCGCCTGGGCCAGCTTCGCCTCGTCGGAGCCGACCACGTAGATTGGCCCCGCTCCGGCCAACTTGGCGATCTGAATGGCGGCCGTGTTCACCCCGCCGCCCGCGCCCACCACCAGCACCGACTCGCCCGCCTGCAAGCCGCCCGCCCGGATCAGCGAATGCCAGGCGGTGACGAAGACCAGCGAGGCAGCGGCGGCGGCGGCAAAAGCGACGTGGTCGGGTAGTTTGAGCAGGTTGCGGGCCGGCACGGCGGCGTAATCGGCGAAGAAACCATCCACATGCTCCCCCAGAATGGCGAAGGATTGGCACATATTGTCCCGCCCGCTCCGGCAAAAGGGGCATTGGCCGCAAAAAAGGGTGGGGTTGACGGCCACCCGGTCGCCAATGGCGAAGCCGGTCACATTCGCCCCCACTGCGGCGATCACCCCCGCGCCATCGCTGCCCATGACGTGCGGCAGCTTCAGCCGCAGCCCCGGCCACCCGGCGAGTACCCATAAATCGAGCCGGTTCAGAGCGGCCGCCCGCACGGCGAGCAACACCTCATCCGGCCCAATCTCCGGCTCCGGCACATCCCCATACGCCACCTGCGCCAACGTCCCATGTTGCGAAAAAAGTACCGCCTTCATTAGACCTCCAATGAGGAATGAGGAATGATGAATGATGAATGATGAATGATGAATGAAGAGGAGTCCTCATTCCGCATTCCGCATTCCTTCTCATTCTTCCCAGACCGTGTCCAGGTTGTCTTTGTAGAATTCCAGAACGTCGGCGTAGGCGCGGATGTTTTCGTCCTGGGTGGTTTCTAGCAGGAGTTCGAGCAGGGTGCGAACGGCCGTTTCCTTCCGACCATCGCTGTAATAGGCCAGGGCGAGGAAGGCGTGGCCGCTTTTGTTGTCGGGGAATTGGGAAACGGCCGTTTCCAACGCCTTCACCGCCGGCCCAGCCTCGCCGAGTATCCGGTGGCAGTTGCCCAGGCAGACCAGGCACTCTTGCAAATCGTCGCCGCTCAACCCCTCTTCAATCGCTTCCTCATAATACTCAATCGCTTCCTGCTCCTCGCCCAACACGTCATAAGAGCCACCGACCTCAAACAGCACCAGCGGGTCTTCCGGGTATTCCGCCAGCAAATCCAGCAGCAGGGCTTGCGACGCTTCCAATTCATCTTGTTTCCGCAGCTCGCGGGCGCGGACGATTTTGGCTTCTTTGCTTTCCAATGCTTGCTCCTTCATTAACTTTTGTGTATGTGAGAGAAGTTGATGATCAAACGCTTAATCTTGGTTGGATTCTTCGTCATCTTCATAGAGTCTTTTCCCTTCTTTACGCGCCCAATAGAGGACTGTGCCGGGAACCTGACTGCGACGTTCGTACTCGGCATCCGAATAAAGCAACACATCTACGCCAGCTCCGACTTGCCCGACTAACTGGTAAAGCTGGATCATCTCCTCCCCACGATTGACAATCCGGGGCTTAATGACCATCAGATCCACGTCGGAATCCTCATCGGCATCGCCCCGGCCGTATGAGCCGAAGAGGATGACCCGACTGGGTTGGGCCGCAGCAACAATACGCTGGACGATGTTTTGTAATGTTTTTTCGTCAATCATGATCTGCTCATTGCCTCTCACAGATAATGATAGACAGCCGCCGCCAAAACCGCAACCATTTCTCCCTTGCCGCCCGGCGGCTGATTTGGTATTGTCTCACTTGAGGAAGAGATTGGAGATTAGAGATTGGAGATTGATAGTCGCCAATCCCCAATCTCCAATCTCTATCTCTATCTCTGACCCGGACGGATGAATGATGAAAGCAGCCCGCCAGCACGTACACGGTAAATTGTTTCAGGCCAACGGCCGTTCCGCCCTTCTCCTCCTCGACCCAGAACCAATCGAGGAAACGGCCGTTTCCCTCACCCTGCGCTACGCCGTCGTCGTCATGGGGCCAGAAGACCACGTCTTCCCTGCCATCCTGCTCGACGATTGGGGCCACGAGATACGCGGCCTGGCCATCTACGACTTTGTCCGCGACCAGGGCGACCAGTTCCCCCGCGCCGAAATTTTCGGCTTCGACCCCGACGGCAGCGAAACCCAACTCTTCCTCCGCAGCCTGGAACTGTACCAGCGCTGGCCCTGCTACGTCTACCCCACCCCCACCACGCCGCTGGCCGAGGGTGTGTTGCTCCATGCCGTCCTGCTGCCCACCGAAGGCGTCACCCGGCCGGAACCCCTCGTCAAACCACCGAAAGAGCGGGTAAAACGGCCGTTACGCGGCGCCCGCGTCCG
>CAYONK010000295.1:0-6318 GCA_964405285.1 uncultured Ardenticatenaceae bacterium | reverse complement strand
CGTCGTCACCGCGCTGGACTACGTCAGCTCGAAGATACGGACGAGGATTATTTAGTTGATAGTTGTTAGTTGATAGTTGTTAGTTGATAGTTGTTAGTTCTGCAAATTATGGCTTCATTACCTGAATCACCTTCCTCGCAGTCAAACGCCATCGCCGCGCTGATGGGGCGGCGGCGCTTTTGGACCATTCTCCTGGCGTCGGTCGCCATCTTTCTGCTTTACGCCTACGGTGTGCAGGTCACAGAGATCAATCTGGAGAAGCCGATGGACCCGGCGCGGCAAGCAACGGTGATCCGCGTGCTACGCCTGATGGCCGACCCCGATTTCGTCAGCACAGATGCGGAGTCTGGGGCAATCGCCCTGAGCAATACGAGCGTCATCACCATCGAGCGAATCATCGAGACGATTTTCATGGCGCTGCTGGCCTCAACCATCGGCACGGTTTTGGCCGTGCCGCTCTCTTTCCTGGCGGCCCGTAATTTGATGGAGTACGTCACGGCGCCCATGGCCGCGGTAATGGCCGGGGTGATCGGCCTGCCCATTGGCGGTTGGCTCGGCCTGCAAATCACCCGCCTGCTTTCAACGCAGGCAGCTCAACTAAACCAGAATGGGCTGATCGGGTTGGGCACGTTCCTGGGCGTCGCCCTGCTCGGCTGGTTGATCTTGCGTCTGGGTCCGCCGATGGTGCCGGTGGGGGAACGGCCGTCTACCCAACACACCCTCCTGACAACGGGACGACTGCTGTTGCTTGGCCTGCTGCTCATTTTCGGCCTGGCGCTGCTGGCCGGATTGGGGCTGCAAGTGGGGCGCTGGCTGGAGGCGCAGCTTGGGGCGTTTGGCTTCCTGGGCAACTTCATCTACGTCCTGGCCGACTTTGTCCGCCTGCTGCTCCCAGCGACGGTCAGCCTGCTTGCCATGCTGGCAGCCGTTGGCTACGGCAGCCGCCTGGGGCAAGAGATGGTGCTGCGGCTGAATGGCGCCCCGCCCCGCCTGCTGACCGCTTTACTGAGCGCCCTGGGCAGCGGCCTGATCGTCTACGCGGTCGGCTCGGCCTTGAACTGGCTCTATCTCTTCGACAATCCTGAGAATTGGACGACCATCCCGGCCTTCGCAGGCGCGGGCGTGGGGTTGATGATGGGGTTGGTGTTGGCTCCAAAACGGCCGTTATCCATCGGCTTCTTCATCTACAGCGTCACCCGCGCCATCCTCAACATCCTCCGCTCCATCGAACCGCTGATCATGGGCATCGTCTTCGTCGTTTGGGTCAGCCTGGGGCCGTTCGCCGGTATCCTCGCCCTCACCCTCCACTCCATCGCCGCCCTGGGCAAGCTCTTCTCCGAGCAAGTCGAAGGCATCGCCGAAGGGCCAGTCGAAGCGATCACCGCCACCGGAGCCAACCGGCTGCAAACCATCGTCTACGCCGTCATCCCGCAAATCATCCCCCCCTTCACCGCCTTCGCCCTTTACCGTTGGGACATCAACGTGCGCATGTCTACCATCATCGGCTTCGTCGGCGGCGGCGGCATCGGCTTCGTCCTCAGCCAGAACATCCGCCTGCTGCGCTACCAGCAAGCAGCCGTGATGATGATCGCCATCGCCGTCGTCGTTATGACCCTCGACTACGTCAGCGCCCGCATCCGGGCGAGGATTATTTAACACAAAGGAACAAAGGGACAAAGAGACAAAGAAAGAATTTTTGCATTGGTGAGGATTTCTTCTCTACTCCTTTGTTCCTCTGTTTCTTTGTAATAAATTCCTTCCCAAATGCCGTTTTTGCAAGAGTCTGGTACACTTCCAGTATGCGTTGGCCTCATTATGAACACGTCTTCTTCGACTGCGACTCAACCCTGACGACGATTGAGGGCATTGATGTCCTGGCCGACTACGCCGGGAAAAAGTGGCGCGTCGAAGTCCTCACCCGCGCCGCGATGGATGGCGAGTTGGACCTGGAAGAAGTATATGGCAAGCGGCTGCGGGCGGTGAAGCCCACCCGCGAGCAAATCCGCAGCATCCGCCAGGCGTATAAGCGAAACGTCGTCGAGGACGCGGCCGCCGTCATCGCCGCGCTCCAGGCGCTCGGCCATCAGGTCTACATCATCAGCGGCGGGCTGGCCGAGCCGGTGATCGAATTCGGCATCTATCTCGGCGTGCCGGAGGCCAACATCCGGGCCGTCGGCGTGGCTTATAACCAACTTGCCGGCAGTTGGTGGCAACAAAATGAGCCATACACCGAAGGCAGCGCCCCCTACCTGACCTTCGAAGAAGGCGCGTTAACCATCAGCGATGGCAAGGCGCAGATTGTGGCCGAATTTTTGGCGGGCAAACGAGGCCGCTCGCTGCTCATTGGCGATGGCAACAGCGACTTGCTGGCGAGTTCGGCGGTGGATTTGTTTGTGGGCTACGGTGGCATTGTGGAACGGCCGTTGGTCGCCGCCCAATCCCCCATCTACCTGCACAGCCAGAGTATAGCGCCGATAACGGCCGTTGCCGCCGGTCCCGCCGCTCTCCGCCAACTGCAACAAACCCCACACGAACCCCTTTTCCAAAAAGGGTTAAATCTAATCCAAACAGGAGCTTTAACATTTAACGATGAACAACTCAAATCAAAATTCACCCAGGCAGTCCATGCCACATATCAAACTCTTCATCCCCGGCCCCACTGAGGTCCGCCCGGAAATCCTCGACGCGCAAACCGGCTGGAGCATCGGCCACCGGATGCCGGAATGCACCGAGCTGATCGCCCGCATCAGCCCGAAACTACGCCAGGTATTCCAAACCGAAAAGCGGGTGCTGATCAGCGCCTCCACCGGCTCCGGCCTGATGGAAGCGGCCATCCGCAACTGCGTCGGCCAGAAGGTGCTGAACTGCGTCAACGGCGCGTTCAGCGACCGCTGGCGGGAAATTGTCGCCGGTAACGGCAAACCGCACGAAGTGTTGGAAGTAGAATGGGGCCAGCCCATCCTGCCGGAACAGGTGACGGAGCGATTGGCTTCCGGCGAATTCGACGCCATCTGCCTGACCCACAACGAGACGGCCACCGGCGTGACCAACAATCTGCCAGAATTGGTAAAAGCGGTACGCAATAGCCCGAATGGCGACCAGATCATGATCCTGGTGGACGCGGTGAGCAGCCTGGCCGGGGCGGACATCCCGTTCGACGCCTGGGATTTGGACGTGCTGCTGACCTCGACGCAAAAGGCGTTCGCCTTGCCGGCCGGGCTGGCCTTCGCCGCCGTCTCCGACCGGGCGATGGACAAGGCGAAGACGGTCCCGAACCGGGGCTGGTACTTCGACTTCCTGACCCTGGAGAAGTATTTGCTGCGCGACCAGACGCCTTCGACAACGGCCGTTTCCCTCATGTACGCCCTGGACAAACAGCTAGACGACATCCTGGCCGAAGGGCTGCAAAACCGCTTCACCCGCCATCTAGCCATGCGCGACCGCACCATCGCCTGGGGCAAAGGGCACGGCATGGAGGTTTTCGCCGCCGCCGGGTACGAATCCCCCACCGTCACCTGCTTCCGCAACAACCTGAACATAGACATCAGCGCCCTGAACAAGTTCCTCCGCACAAAGGGCATGATCATCTCCAACGGCTACGGCTCCAAATTAAAGAACGTCACCTACCGCATCGCCCACATGGGCGACTTGCAGATGAGCGACATGGAAGAGCTGTTCGCCGCGATTGACGAATATCTGGCCGGTTAAGACCTCCTAGACCTGACAGGTTTCGGAAAACCTGTCAGGTCTTTTCCCCGCTTTATGTATCACATCCTCGTCTCCGACAAACTCGGGGCGGCCGGGCTGGCCGCGCTCGACCAGGCCCCCGACGCCCAATATGACCTGAAACCGAGCGGCAGCAAAGCCGACCTGCTCCAACTCATCCCCGATTATGACGCTTTGATTGTGCGCAGCGGAACGGCCGTTGACGCCGACATCTTAGCTGCCGGAACCCGCCTGCGGGTGGTCGGTCGCGCCGGGGTGGGCGTGGACAACATAGACGTGGCCGCCGCCTCGCAGCGCGGCATCATCGTCACCAACACCCCCTCGGCCAACAACATCGCCACCGCCGAGCAAACCATCGGGCTGATGCTGGCCGCCAGCCGCCACACCGCCCCGGCCCACGCCGCTCTGGGACGCGGCGAGTGGGAGCGCAGCCGCTACATGGGCTGGCAGCTTCACGGCAAACGGCTGGGGCTGATCGGCTTCGGCCGGATCGGCCGGTTGGTGGCCGAACGCGCCCGCGCCTTCGGCATGGAAATCCTGGCCTACGACCCCTACGTCAGTGAAGCGGTCGGCCGAGAGATGGGCGTAACGCTGGTGGATTTAGAGGACTTGCTGCCGATGGTGGACTACCTCAGCCTGCACGCCGCCTACACCCCGGAGACTGACCAGATCATCAACGCCGCCGCCCTCGCCCAGATGAAGGAGGGGGTCATTTTGGTGAATGGGGCGCGGGGCAGGTTGGTGGATGAGGCCGCGCTGGCCGCCGCGCTGCAAAGCGGCCGGGTTCGCGCCGCCGCGCTGGACGTCTACAGCGTCGAGCCGCCGCAAGATAACCCGCTCATCGGCCTGCCCAACGTACTGCACACCCCACACCTGGGAGCCAGCACTTACGAAGCCCAGGAATTGGTCGCCAGCGAAATCGTCGCCCAGGTGCTAGACGCGCTGCGCGGCGTGGATTTTCGCCACGCCGTCAACATGCCGTTCAGCGTGGGGCCGGGCGAATATCAGGCAGTGCGCCCCTACATGCGGCTGGCGGAAAAGCTGGGCAAACTCCAGGCCGCCCTGGCCGACGGCCCCATCCGCAAGGTGGAATTGGAGGTCTGTGGCGAGGCGGTGGAACGGCAGGTGCGGGCCATCGCTGCCGGGCTGCTCAAGGGCATTCTCAGCGCCAGCTATGATGGGCCGCTGAACGCAATCAACGCGCCGGTGCTGGCGGAGCAGGTGGGCATCGCCATCACGCAGACGGTGGGGCTGAATGGGCTGGATTACCCGAATCTGATCTCTTGCCGGGTTTATTGGGATGGGGGGAAACGGCTGCTTGCCGGAGTGCTGTTTGGCGGCACGGAGCCGCGCATTGTGCAGTATGACCAATATCGCCTGGAGGCGCGGCCGGAAGGGGTGCTGTTGGTGATGCAGAATGAAGATGTGCCGGGGGTGATTGGGCAAATCGGCACGATTTTGTCTGCGTATCAGGTGAATATCGGCGAATGGCGCATGGGGCGCAATGAGCCGGGAGGGCGGGCGCTCTCCTTTATCAACCTGGACAGCGCCCCTGGGGAAGCGGCGTTGAATTCGCTGGCGGCGATAACGGCCGTTACCAGTCTGAAGTTAGTTGATAGTTGATAGTTGGGAGTTGATAGTAGACTCCCAACTATCAACTATCAACTCCCAACTATTTCTTCGGAATAATCCGCACTTTGCGGCGATTGCCTTCGCCGGTGCTTTCGGTGTAAACGTCCTTGTCTTCGCGCAGGGTCATATGAATGACGCGGCGCTCGTGGGGAGGCATCGGTTCCAGACTCATCGCCCGGCCTTGCTTGACCACTTTTTGCGCCATGCGCTCCGCCAGGCGGGCCAACGCCTGTTCGCGCCGCTGGCGATAGCCTTCCACGTCCAAGACAAAGTTGGCCCGCTGCTTCAGTTGGTGTCCTACCATCAGGCGGGAAAGGTATTGCAGGGCGCTAAGCGTCTCGCCACGCGGCCCAATCAAACTGCTCATATCCTGGCCGTGAATCTCGATCACGTTAATCCGGTCGCCGGTTAAGTCATCGGGGGCGGACAGCGCAGCAGAGACCGTGCCATTGACGCGCATGTGGCCTAGCAGGTCGGTGATCACGGCAACGGCCGTTTCTTGTTCCCGCGCCAATTGTTCATCAGCGTCTAAGGCTTCTTCATCGTCCTGAATGGCCGTCGGTGGGGCAACCACCGGGGCAACCACCGGCTGGGGAGGCTCTGGGCGAACAGGCGGGGGAGGAGGAGTAACGGCCGTTGTCTCCCGAATCGGTTTGGGCGGCGCGGCCGGCGCAGGCGGTGGAGCAGCGACAGGGGGCGTCTTCAGCGTCAGACGCACCACCGCTTCTCGCGCCCCAATTCCCAGCAAGCCCTTGCTGCCCCGGTCCAAAACCTCAATCTCTACCTCATCGCGGTTCGCCCGCAAATTGGCCAAACCAGACGAAATAGCGGCTTCCACGTCAGCGCCGCGCGCTTCAAGTTCTCGTTTTTGTGTTGTAGACATCGCTAAACTATTACCTTCACCGTTTGGCCGAACGCTTCTTCCGTTTAGAAGTTGCCTGTTTGGCCTTGTGGCTAATA
>CAYONK010000294.1:0-6327 GCA_964405285.1 uncultured Ardenticatenaceae bacterium | reverse complement strand
TGGCCTGGCTCTGGCCGCTGCTGCTCTGGTCGGAGATGGGGGTGCGCGAAGGGCGTTACCGGGTGGACCAATTGCTGTTCAGCGCGCCCGCGCCGCTGTGGCGGCAGCTTCCGGCGGCCTGGACGGCCGGGGCGCTGCTCGCTCTGGTTCTGGGCAGCGGTGCGTTTGTCCGCTTTCTGGCTGAACCGACCCTGCTGGTGGGGTTTTTTGCGGGAATGGTATTTATCCCGTCGCTGGCGCTGTTTTTGGGGGTAATGGGGGGGACGGAACGGCCGTTGCAAATCCTCCTCCTCATCTTCTGGTATCTCGGCCCGCTGAACGGCCTGGCCTTCTTCGACATCACCGGCGCGACCGACGCAGCCCTGGCTCAAGGCATCCCCTGGCTCTACATCGCCCTCAGCCCCATGCTGTTCGGCCTGACTCTGTTGCGCCGGCGACGGCAGCTTCAGGCGTGATCGGTTAACGGGTTACGGACTTCGGACTACGGATACCAGGTTGATGCGTTCACGGGGCTGACTCTGCGCCATCTAGATGGGCGAAGTTTTTCTGAAGCTGCTGGTGAGCGTGCCAGTAGGCCAGGTGGGCGCTTTGCCAGGGGCGCCTCTCCTCAGTCATCACCTCGTAACGACCGCGTAAATTGGTCAACAGCACCTCCGCCAGGGTCGCCTCGCAGGATGTTTCGAATGAGGCGCGTTCGGAACCGGGGCGATAACTGGCGCAACCTGGCATGAAGGCAATCTGCTCATCTTCCTGCACCTGGGTCAGGGCGGCCACCAGGTTCGGCACAGCGTCGGCCGAAAGCGTGGTGAGGTACGCGATGTCCAGGTCGCCTGTTTCCGCATAGCGAGCCAGGTTTTGCCGCACAATGAAGGCATCGGGATTGAGCAGATTGAGCGTGACCAGGTAGCCAATAGCGGCCACGATCAGGCCCAGGGCAAAGCGATGAGGCGACCGCCACAGCGTCAGCAAAAACCAGAGCAGCAGCGCCGCCAGCCAGGCCATAAAGGCAAACACGTAGAGCCGCAGTTCGGTGTAACCGAAGGTGGCTTCGTATAGCTCCATGCGCTGCCAGGCAGAGACCAGCATCACCAGCACCAGCAGCGTCAGCCCGCTGCTCAGGCTGTTGAAGAGGCGGATTTGCCGTTTAGACGACCGACGGGTGATCCAGTTAAGCGCCAACACCAAAGCCAGGGTGAGGACGGCCACGACAACGAGTTCAAAAAAGCCCCGGCGGGCATACTCGGCGTAGGTGACGCCTTCCAGGTTGAGGTGGCGCTCGCTGCCAAAGAGGTAGGTGAACTGTACGGCCACGAAGGTGAGGAACAGCCCGTTGACCAGGGCCAGCACGGTGGCCGCCTCGCCAAAGCCGAGGCCATACTGTTGAGGCAGCGCCTGAACCCCATTTTCCACGGCGCTTCTATCGGTTTCGGCCGTTTCGCGCCAGGCCAGCGCATATACCAACCCACCCGTCAATCCCCAGGCGGCCACGCTCACGATAATGGTGCGGCCAATCAACTCATCCAGGTTGGGCAGAAAGTCCAGGGTTAGCAGCCGTTCCACATATTGAGCAAAGACCAGATCGGCCGAGGAGAGGAGCAGGGTGAAAACAAACAGCGCCGGTAGGGCCAACAACACGCCGCGCAGCACAGGGAACAGCCGCCGCTGACGCTCGCTAATGCGCCGGGATTCCAGCGCCGCGACCAGCAGCGGCACAGCCAACACGCTGCTGTGTAAGCCGGTGCGCGCGGGCACTAAAAACGCGCCCAGAACGCCTAGCTCGGCGACGCGGCCCTGACCGTAGAAAAAAGCCAGATAGGTGAGTAAGGCCAGCACGGCCAACACGTTGAGGGCCGTGACGAAGGCGTTGGCGCGTACCGCGACCATCAGGGCAAAAAAGAAGAGGGGCAGCAGCAGCCACAGGTTGCGCGGTTCAGGCTTTTTGCCTTCGAGCAGACCCAGGCTAAATAAACCGCCGGTAAGCAGAAGGACAAACAGCAATAGGGAAATGCCCAGCGCTTTGTCGTAAAAGAGCCAATCTACCGCCAGGCCGAGCAGCAGGGCAACGGCCGTTATCGCCAGAGGATACGCCAATCTTTGCTTAATGGTCTGCATGGCCTACCACCTCCACCAGTCGTTTAGGGCGACGCCCCTGAAATTGAATCAATCCATCCATAACATCCTCCAAAAATGGGCAAGTCCACACACCTGTAACCAGCAACTTGCCACCTTACTCCATCATACACTGTCCCCCATCCGGCAACGACGTATCAAAGCATCAATTTGGCGCACCTGAGTGCTTGACCTGCTGCCCTGTTTTAGAGGATGTTACAATTCAAAGGCTCTGAGGATAGGCTTGGTGGTTGGTAATTACAAGCGATGAGGTTAAAAAGGCTTTTGGTGAAGCGATGATAAAACTGTTGATTGTGGAAGACAATGAAAAATTGCGCCCGGCGTTGGTGAGTGGGTTGGCAGCCACCGGACAGGTGGAAATCCTCTTTGATTGCGGGACGGGGGAGGAGGCGCTGGAGTTTTGCCTGGCCCATGCGCCGGATGTGGCGCTGATGGACGTGCAGTTGGCAGGGGCGATGAATGGGATTGAAACGGCCGTTGCCATCCGCCGCGAACTGCCCCGCTTCCCGGTGGTCTTTTACTCCATCCAGGATGAAGACGACTACTACCGCGCCTTTCGCGGGGCGGGTATCCTCAGCCATTACGCCTACGTGCGGAAGTCTAACTACCTGCTGCCACAGATGATTGCGCCGCTGCTGCGCGATGCGGTCAACGGCCGTTCCTTCATTGACCCCGACATCGAATCCCGCGTACAGGAAGTGCGCCACAAGGACGAGCAAGACCCCCTGGCCTTGCTGGAACCCAACGAGCAAGAGGTCGCCCGCCTGATCGCTCTGGGCATGAGCAACGAGCAAATCGCCGCCCGCATGGGCTTCCGCGACAAACGCACCATCAGCCGGATCAACGGCCAGATTTACACCGCCTGGGGGCTGAACGCGACGACCACCGACGAGAAAGTAGCCCGCACCCGCGCCGCTATCATCATGCGCGCCGGGCGGCTGATCACCTGGGACGAAGATGGCGCGCCGCGTGTGTTGGATGAGCGCAGTGAGTGGGTGGCGTGGGGCGGTTAAATGAGTGACAACATCCTGCTGAACTGGGCGATAACGGCCGTTTCCTTCTTCAACACCATCCTCCTGCTCTGGCTGGGGGCGACAGTGCTGCTCAACGCCGAGCGGCGGGATTGGGGCATGGGGCTGGCGGCCGGCGGGCTGCTGCTCGGCGGCGCCTTTTTTGTTAGCCACACGGCCATCCTGGGGCTGTTTATCGGCGGGCATCTGGTGTCGGGTTATACGGCTGTCGTCGGCGACGGGCTGCTGGTGATTAGCAGCAACATGATTTTCTGGTGGACGGCCGGCCTCATCCCCGCCATCATCTTGCCTTTCGCCTGGTACCTGGTCATGCTCTGGTATGGCGGGTTCTGGAATGAGAGAGAGAAGCAAAGCCACCCGCCGCGCCGCCTGCGCTTCAATTCCCCTTCCCTGTTTGAGCGGCATCGCTACCTGTTTTGGGTGGTGGTTGTTTTGCTGGTCGGCGGGCTGGCCGGGTTGGCGGCCGGCATCCTCTTATTGCTAATTCCATCGCCGGGGCTGCTCAATTTGCGAATTCTTGTGCGCTGGTCCATTGCCGGCATTCCTTTCATGGCCCTGGCCTACTCCGGCTACGTGGTGCTGTGCATTGCCCTATCGCTAGACGCGCTGCGCCGCCCTGGCCCCACGCCGCGCCTGATGGGCAACGAGGCGCGGCAGCGGGCGCGGCCCTATCTGGTTGGGGCCTCTTTGGCGCTCCTTCTCGTCAGTCTGCTGGTGGCCGGGACGCTGCTGTGGGTGGTGCAATCCTCCCGCAGCATGTTCCTCTACGAGTTCTACAATCAGGCGATTGAGATTCTGGCCTGGCTGGACCTGATCATCGCCGCCATCATCGGCCTGGTCATTCTGCTGTTGGGGCAGGCCATCGTCTCTTACGAGGTGTTTACCGGCAAACCGCTGCCGCGCCATGGCCTGATGCGCCATTGGCGGCGGGCGATTCTGTTAGCGGCCGGGTACAGCATCCCCGTCGGCTTTAGCATTGCTTTCGCCCTGCGCCCGCTTTATGGTTTGCTGCTGACCACGATGTTGATGACGCTGTTTTTCGCCTTGTGGAGCTGGCAATCTTATGCCGAACGCGAGCGGTACATTGACAGCTTACGGCCGTTTCTCACCAGCCAGCGCCTCACAGAACAGCTTCTCACCCCGGCCCTGTCCGCTCCCGCCGAGGTAGACATCATGCCCTCCTTCCGCGCCCTGTGCGCCGATGTGCTGGATGCGCGCCTTGCCCACCTGGCGGCCGTTGGCCCGCTGGCCCCCCTGGTTGGTCCGCCGCTGGTCTACCCGGAAGATCAGGAACGGCCGTTGCCCCTCCTAACCGACCTCATCAACCAGTTTCGCGCCAGCCAGACCCCCCGGACCGTTGACCCGGCGCTCTACGGCGGGGCCATCTGGGCCATCCCCTTGTGGAGCGAGCGCGGCCTCATCGGCCTCTTCCTGCTGGGGCCGAAATGGGGCAACGGCCTGTACACCCAGGAGGAAATTGACGTGGCCCGCGTCAGCGGCGAACGGCTGATAGACACCAAAGCCAGCGCCGAAATGGCCCGCCGTCTCATGGCCTTGCAGCGCGACCGGCTGGCGCAAACGCAAATTGTAGACCAGCAAACGCGCCGCACCCTACACGACGACATTCTGCCGGAAATTCAGATGGCGATCATCGCTCTGAGCGGGGAAACGGGGCGCAGCGTGGCTGCGGCGCAGGCGGTGGACACGCTTACCGGCCTCCACCGCCAGATTTCTAACCTGCTGCGAGAGATGCCCACAACCAAAGCGCCCGAAGTGGCCCGGCTCGGCCTCGTTCGCGCCTTGCAGCAAACGATTGAGCAAGAATTTGCCGGGGCTTTCGACGCGGTTATGTGGCAAGTCAGCCCGGAAGCGGCTGAAAAGTCGGCCGCCATCCCCACGCTAACGGCCGAGGTGATTTTTTATGCGGCGCGAGAAGCGGCGCGCAATGCGGCGAAGTATGGGCGAGGGGAGGGGGAACGGCCGTTTACCCTCACCCTCACCATCCAGTGGCAAAACGGCCTGCGCCTGCAAATTGAAGACAACGGCGTGGGGATGCTGGCAGACGCCTATCCCCAGGGAGGGGGCCAGGGGTTAGCCCTGCACACCACGATGATGGCCGTCATTGGCGGGGAGTTGGCTATGGAAAGCGTCCCCGACGAGTTTACGCGAGTGACTCTTTCGCTCCCCGATCATCAATAGCCATTATCGGGAATAAGCAGTTATCCGCAGATTCACGCAGATTCCACAGATTTTCCTGCTTAATCTGCGTGAATCTGCGAAATCTGCGGATTGATTTTTGACATAATCTCAATCCGGTCTAAGAAGCAAGCCGACGGCCTTTGGGTCGCCCTGCCGGGCTTTGCTTTTTGGTTACAGGCGGCTCTTACCGGATGGCTTGTAACTTGTAACTTGTCACCGCCTGAAATGGAAGTTTATGACCTTGTTGAGTATACATGGTCTGGCTTACTGGCAGCCGGGGGCCAACGGCCCCACTATCGAGTTGCTGCCGGCCGCTTTCAACGCGCCCTGTCCAATCATCTGGATACAAAGGAGGGCGTTGTTTGAGCCAGACACGTCTTGCCCGCTGCGCGGCGAGAAGAGAATGGCCCGCTCGACGACGTTGACGTTGCTCCCGGCGATTTTGATGCTGGTCGCTTCGTTGCTGAAGCGCTGGTCGGTCCAGGCCAGCACGCCGTAGGCGGCCGGGGCCAGGTAATGGTTGGAGCCGCTGATTTCGATCAGCCCGTGCGAGATCATGGTCACGCGGAAGGGGTTAGCGGGCGTGCCCAGGCCGGAATCGCTGATTTTGATCGGGTCGCCGCCGTTGCAGATAACCTTGCCGTTGTCGGCGGCGGTCACTTCAATGACGCCGGAATGGGTGAGGGAACCCCGGTCGCAGACCCTACCCGGTAAGACTTGGGCGACATTGTTGCCGAAGGTCATGCCGTTGGCGTCGAGGAAGTTGCCCAGGTTGCCCGGCCACCCTTTTGGCCCAATCTGGTATGGTCCCTGAATGCTGCCGGGGTCGCCATTACCGCTGACGTTGAGGGGGTTGCCGCCGCTGTAGGTATTGCTGTCTTCGGCCTGTAGCTGGCAGTTCGCCGAGGGGCCATCGTTGACGCCGTAGGTGAGTTCGGCGTTGGGCGAGAAGGTGTCGCGGAACCAG